>CAYRCG010000088.1:0-9142 GCA_964422685.1 uncultured Syntrophomonas sp.
TCCCAGCCTAAGGCGCATTTTCGTTATCATTTGTGACCCGGGGTCATGGAGGTTAGTATGAAAATGGCCTCATTCCGAGCTTGCGAGGAATCTTATCCGACATTTCATTATTTGTGCCCCAGAACACGGAGGGGTTAGTAAGTAGTTAAGCGCCGAGCACGGTCCGCAAGAAATCCCCAGTGGGAATAACTCTTCAGTATGCTGCTGTTGCGCTCACCGTTGATATTACTAGTGTATTGTATCCCGTAACCATTGCCATAAATATTATGCAAATCAACCATTATCCCCAACAATAAAAGCTCGTTCTTTTCTACTAGATTCGCCACCAGGTGATTGGCTAAAAGGTAGCCGATCTGCATATCCACATTTATTTCCGCCAACTGGGTGAACCTTAAAGCCGGCTCTTCCGCGAGGCTCAACCCGCTTTTACGCCTAGCCTCTTCCAGAGAATTCTTGACAATAGATAATTCATTACGAATACCCATAGGCTCATCTATAAAATTAGATTCCGCCGCCTTGATAGCCCCGCAGTCGCTATGCCCCACTACAATCATCAGCGGGGTACGCAGATGCAAGAGGCCATAGAGGATAGAGCCCTCATTAGCTTTCACCTGGTTACCAATGTTTTCTACGGAAAAGATACGATTAAAGGTTTCCCCAAAAATATCGGCGGGCATACGGGAATCCGAACAGGTTAAAAGGGTTATCAAGGGATGCTGCCCATAGTCACCCTTTTTAAATTCCTCCAGGGGAAAACCCTTCTCGAAGGCCAGTATGCCTTCTTCCAGGCTTCTAAATAATGCCGCCTTGTCCACTTCCACTGTTGCGTGATGACTCAAAACCTACACCTCCAATAAATAATTAATTATATGAAACCAACCATTAAATTACCCGGATGCGTTGCTTCGGTACGGGAATTCCGAGCGTAGCACAGAATCCTCACCCACTATCTTTATCATTAGCTGTGGGGTCTTAGGCGATAGACCGGTAAATCCCTATCCTCTATATTGTAGCCCAAACCGGAATAATAGACATCCCCTACCTCATTCATATCCTGTTAGTCCGGCGCCAAATCCCTTGCAGTTCCGCAGCTTCAACTAGTTGATCCCGAAAATCCGGGTGCGCGATAGCGATTAAGCTTTCCGCCCTTTGCCAAACAGTCTTACCCTTCATTTCACATTTACCGTGTTCGGTTACTATAAAATGGGCTACCGTCCGGGGATCAGTAACAATGGCCCCTGGAGTCAGGATAGGAACTATATTCGATTTTAGTTCACCATTTCCCGCCTTTACGGTCGAGGGCAGACAGACAAAGGATTTGCCGCCCTTGGATTCATAAGCAGCCAAAACAAAATCCAGTTGTCCCCCGGTACCGCTGATTATCCTGGTGCCTATCGATTCTGAGCAAACCTGCCCATATAGGTCAACCTCTATTGCATTATTTATGGAAATTAGATTATCGTTGCGGGAAGCAATCCCTATATTATTAGTATAATCGACCGGATAAGCCGCACAAATAGGATTATCATCGATAAAATCATATAGTTTTTGACTGCCCGCGGCAAAGGTATAGACCATTTTTTCCGGGTCAATCTGTTTTTTGCTGCCGTTTAGCTTCCCTGCCTCATACATATCCACAAAAGCATCTACCAACATCTCGCTGTGGCACCCCAAATCCCTGAAGTCCGACTCGGCAATCATTCTTCCGACGGCATTGGGCATGCCTCCGATACCCAATTGCAAACAAGATCCATTCCCCATTTCTTCTAGAATATATTCTGCCGCTTTCCTATCAAGTTCGGTGGGCAAAGATTCGGTGAGTTGTGGCATCAAGGGGTTTTCACCCTCAACTATGTAATCCACCTTAGAGATGTGGATTGATTCCTCGTAACCCCCCAGGCAACGGGGCTGGTTTTCGTTTACCTCTAGGATAAGGATTTTCGCGGTATCGCATATAGCCTTACAATGTGATGCCTGGAGTCCAAAGTTAAAGAAACCATGCTTGTCCATAGGAGCTACCTGCATCATAGCAACATCAATAGTTCTTATGTGCTCCCTAACAAAACGTGACAGTTCGGAATATCTCATAGGGGAATAATATACCGGTCTTCCCGCCGCAACCGCCCGTCGGTCCAGGGCAGATAAATGCCAAGTATTCCATACAAAAGTCTCCCCCCGGGGATCTGCCCGGAATATTTCCGGGGTATAAAAACTGCATTGGCCCCATATCTTGATATCCTCTAACTCATCTTTCCTCTTCGCCAAGGCCTTATCCAGGGAAATCACCTGACCGCAAAGGGGTCCATAATCTATCCAATCCCCGGATTTTATTACTTTAACCGCCTCATCAGCCGAAACCAGCTTTCTGCTATACTCATCACTGTAACGCAATAATTCCACCTCCTGAAAATGAAAGCCACTATCACCCGCAAAGGTTTAAGCCCCCGCGGACGAATAGCGAATTTTAAATGGCCGGAACAAAACGACCACTTTATAGCCTAGTTATAGATTAATAGATAAAGCGATAATATGCTATAGAAATCCCTTGCCAGGCAAATACCTAAGCTCGGTGCAATAGCCTAAAACTATAAGCTTATAACAACGGAGACAGCAGGCGGGAAACCGCTTCCTTCATACGTACACGGACCGGGCGCGCTTGGTATATCTCCATAGTAATCTCCTGGGAATTCTGTATATCTCGGAAGAAAGCTGCCTGTAGACTGCGGCCTACAACTTCATCGTAGATAAAAGCATTGATTTCAAAATTAAGGTGGAAACTGCGAATATCCATATTCGCCGACCCCACCGTACTAACGAAACCGTCAACCATCATAACCTTACTATGTAAAAAACCTTGTTTGGAATAAGCATAACACCTTACCCCGGCTTCTAGCATCTCACCGACATAAGAAAAGTTAGCCCAATGCACAATCAAGTGATCCGCCCGGCCCGGAATCATTAAGCGAACATCTAGCCCGGACAAGGCAGCAATCTTCAAGGCTGAAAGGATACTCTCATCGGGGATAAAATAGGGGGTCTGAATGTAGATGTTCTGGCGGGCACTGCCGATCATTTTCAGAAAGCCATCCTTGATAGAACTCCATTGGGAATCTGGCCCGCTGGATACAATCTGTACCCCGGTATTACCTTGGGGTGCACGCTGGGGGAAAAAATCTTCCCGCATCAGGAAGTCCTGCTTGCTGGCATAACGCCAATCAAGAAGGAAGCGCAGGTGTAAGCCATCCAAAGCCGTCCCGCGTATACGCAGATGAGTGTCTCTCCAGTAACCGAATCTTTTGGATAAACCTAGATACTCGTCCCCTATGTTGAAACCGCCGATGTAACCTTCCTCGCCATCAATAATGCAGATCTTCCTATGGTTACGATAATTCATTCTTAGGTTAATAAAGGGCAGAAAGGGTGGAAAAAAGCTGGCGGTTTCTCCCCCTGCTTCTTGCAAGGGTCGAAAGAAGTGATAAGGCAGGTGGATACAACCCATTCCATCATAAAGCAACCTCACCTCTACACCTTCGGCAGCTTTACGGCACAAAATATCTACTATTCTCCTGCTGGTAGCATCGTTGCGGAAAATATAATATTCCAAATGTATATATTTTTTTGCCCGTTGAATGCTTTCCGCCATAGTCTGGAATAATTCCTGTCCATCATTGAATATATCCACCTTGTTATTCTGGCTAAAAAGGGATTGGTTGCTGTTCAGGTGCAAATGGATAATGTCCCGGTATTCACTGCCGCGAGGGTTTAAAAAAAGCATCTTATCGTTGAGCAAGTATCGTTCCTGCTGCGCCACTCGAGGAAGAAAGCTTTCTTCCTCTTCTTTTTTAAGGTAGAATAATTTTTTCTTGCGCAAATCCTGCCCCAAAAACAAATAAAGGAGCAAGCCCAAAACCGGCATTAAAAACAATACCAGTAGCCAAGTCAGGGTTACTGTAGGGTTACGCCGCTCATAAAAAATAATCCCTATGGCAAAGAAGATATTTAGAATATATAGATAGTCTAGCAGATGCCAGATAAAACTCGCGTCAATCATTAATCCTCCACCTTAACCCACTTTCCCCTAATGCATCTTGAAAGTATCATGGGGGGTCCTGCAAGAAAACGGCTTTTCCCGCCGCCCGCAAATAATCAGAAAGAAAAAAGCTCTATCGAGACAGAGCTTGTTATTTCATTTCAGCGAAAAATCACCCTATTTGACGTCTTTGAAAATAATAGTGCCGACATGTTCGCCGTTTAAAGCCCGGGTAAGATTGCCCTCTTTCAATCCATTGATTATTTGGATTTCTTTGACACTTTGGGAGCGGGCAAGCATCTCCAAGACAGACCTTTCTACAATCAAGTCTTCCAAATCCCAGTCGAGTAATTCCTGTACTCCTATACGGGGGATAAATTTAGCCTGGGTATTTATTTTCGGATTATCGCTGTATAAACCGTTTTCGTCCTTAACAAAGATGCATTGTTTAGCCCCGATAACCTCGGCTAATAGATAGGCCCCTACATCGGTACGATTAGGCGGAATACGCCCTTCCCGGGGCAGATGCTCCCAATAGCCATAAGGGGGCATCCCGTGGATAACCGGTATGCAGCCTTGCATAAAAAAAGCCGCTAAAAGGGGAATATCATCATGTCCAACTTTAATCCCCCCGTAAGGACTTAAAAGGGTAGAAATCATTAAAGAGTTTTGTTCGGATACACTTTGCCCCAGCTTGGAGATTATCCCTGTCGGCATCCCTAGCTCCATGGCAATAGCATAGACATGCCGCGAGCGTGTGCCTCCGCCGGTGGATATAATTATCTTGTGCCTGCGGGCATTTGTAACCACTTCCTTGATTAGGGGCAATACCGCTCGGGCCCCCCTGTCGGTTATGCTTTGCCCCCCTATTTTCACTACATTGACTGTAGGCAAGGCCCTGAATTGTTCTCCATATTCCAGGCTTTTTAAAAAGCCCTTGCCCACTAAAGATTCACCCATAAGTTTGCTTTTAATGTGCAGCCTTTTACTGTCTCTTTCCCTAATTAGAGGCATGTTTTCTCAGCCCCCTTCTCTAAGCACCTTCATCATCTAGTTCTTCATTCTTGCCGGCTTTAAGATAGATTACTTCGCCTTCTATCTCCCGGGCAATCTGTTCTAGCTCCATTTTACGGATATGGTTAGAATAAATCTTAAGGTCCGTCCCGGACACACCCACCACACTAAAACGTGATTTCTTTTCGCCCTGTTCCACCTTTCTGCGTTCACGAACAAAGATTTTAGCTTTTCCCATCTTCTTTCTCCTTTCAATTCTTTTTATCTATATTGTATACATTAAGGCTATATTCTAATAAATAAAAGTTTCATCTTCTTTGCGCTTTGGCCCAGGAATCGCGTAAAGAAACAATGCGATTGATACACAAATTCCCCTCTGTGGAATCGATCGGATCTATATAGAAATAACCCTGACGCAAGAATTGAAAGCGGCTCCCCGGTGTTGCTTCCCTGATACTAGGCTCCACCATACAGGAAGATAAACGCAATAGCGAATCCGGGTTTAATTGCTCTTTATAATCACCCTCTATTTCATCCGGGTTTTCATGCAGGAAAAGATGCTCATAAAGCCTTACTTCCGCCGGTACTGCATGAGCTGCAGATACCCAATGGGAAGTGCCTTTTACTTTGCGGTTGCTTTTGGGGCCACCGCTACGGGAATCCGGGTCATAACTGCAGTGCAACTCGATTATTTCACCGCTTTCCTCGTCCTTTACTACTTCTTCACATTTGATAATATAGGCGCTTTTTAACCTAATCTCCCCGCCTGGCCGCAGGCGGAAGAATTTCTTAGGCGGTTCCTCCATAAAATCTTCCTGCTCAATATATATTTCTCGAGAAAAGGGGACCTGGCGGTTACCCATATCCGGATTCTCCTGGTTATTTTCCGTTTCCATCCACTCTACCTGTCCCACGGGGTAGTTGTCGATTATTACCCGCAGGGGCTTCAACACTGCCATTATCCGAGGCGCCCGGGCATTTAATTCTTCCCGGATGCAATGTTCTAAAAGAGCTATATCCACCATGCTGTTTCTCTTGGCTACCCCGATGCGTTCGCAGAAATCGCGTAAAGCTTCTGCCGTGTAGCCTCGCCGCCGCAACCCAGAAATAGTCGGCATGCGCGGATCATCCCAAGCTTTGACATACCCCTCTTCCACTAGTTCCCGCAGCTTGCGTTTGCTCATAACGGTGTAGCTTAAATTCAGACGGGCGAATTCGATTTGCTGCGGATGCCCCTTTACTTTCCGCGGATAGTCCTCCAAGGGTAATGCATCCAGGACCCAATCATAAAGAGGGCGGTGATCGGCAAATTCCAAGGTGCAGACCGAATGGGTTATATTTTCAAAAGCATCCGATAGAGGGTGAGCATAATCATACATAGGGTAGATGCACCAATCATCCCCGGTTCGGTGATGGGTAGCGCGTAGAATCCGATATAACACCGGATCGCGCATATTCAGGTTAGGTGAGGCCATATCTATGCGCGCTCGGAGCACCCGGGAGCCATCGGCAAATTCCCCCGCCCGCATACGGGAGAATAGTTCCAGGTTTTCATCCACCGAGCGTTGGCGGTAAGGGCTTTCTTTCCCCGCGTCGGTCAAGGTACCCCGGTAATCCCGTATTTCCTGGGCAGTCAAATCGCAGACATAAGCCTTACCTGCTTTTATCAGGCTAACCGCATACCGGTAAAGTTCGTCGAAATAATCGGAAGCATAGAAAAGCCGGTCCGCCCAGTCGAAACCCAACCAGCGGACATCTTCTTGGATGGATTCCACATACTCCAATTCTTCTTTGCTAGGGTTGGTATCATCAAAACGAAGGTTGGTAATACCCCCATTGGCCGCCGCCAAGCCGAAATTCAGGCAAATTGACTTGGCATGTCCGATATGTAGGTAGCCGTTAGGTTCAGGGGGAAAACGCGTATGCACCCGTCCCCCGTTTTTCCCTTCCTGCAAATCCCGGCTGATAATGTTCTGAATAAAATTAACCGGCAATGAGGAATTATCATTTTCCGGCGAAATACTTTCTAATTCCGCGATATCTTTTTTTTCTGCCACTAATTATCCTCCCTAATAAGGCTTCCTGCCCCATCCGGGACGATAAGCCTATACATCTATATTTTTTTCCCTAACATTGCTATAATTATATCCCCTGCTCGGTTGCCAATCAACTTTTTAGCCCTTCCACCTACTGCTTTCCCTATTCGCACTAACGCCCCAAGGCATTTCTTTAAGCAATCTTCACCGCAGTTCCGCTAGCTGCTACCATCAGCATACCATCGCGGATTACCTCATAATCAAGATCAATCCCTACCACGGCATCAGCCCCTAGGCGCCGCGCCTGTTCCCGCATTTCATCCAAAGCAACCCGGCGCGCATGGCCTAGCTTGCTTTCATAAGCCCCGGATCTTCCGCCTACAATGTCGGTGATACTGGCGAAGATATCCCGAACTACATTAGCCCCCATGATAGCTTCTCCCGTAACCAGACCGAGATACTCAATTATCCTTTGCCCTTCGATGTTTGGGGTCGTGGTTAGAATCATAAAAAACGCCTCCTTAGTAGATTGCTTTTATATTATCTTCCGCGCAGAGCGGGTTCAGCGCAAATAATGACGAAAATGGGAGTTTACCCCTCCTTTGTCTGAAATGACTAACGCTCCTGTCATTGCGAGCAAAGCGGCGTGGCCATCTTCCCCTAGGCGATATGCCTTGCAAGGGGGAGATTCCTCGCAAGCTCGGAATGCCCCTTACCCCCCACGCCTCACAGTTTCATATTAGCATAAAATTCCGCGATATAAAGTAGGGGACGTTCCTTTTATAATTCTATTTATGATACGGTTCCCCCTTTAAGATTCTAAACCCCCGGTAGATTTGCTCACTGAGGATTAAAACAGCCATCTGGTGAGGAAAGGTTAAAGGGGAAAGCGAAATGCTTTCCTGTGCCAGCCGCTTTATTTCGTCTGCAACCCCATAAGCCGCTCCTATGAGGAAAGTGACCCGGCCTTTCCCGGATACATTCCATTCCCCCAACCGCCGCGCCATATCTTCCGAATTTAGGGTTTTACCGGCAATATCCAAAACTACTAGAACTTCATCCTTATCAAGGTAGCGCACGATTCTTTCCGCCTCCCTTTGCAAAACGCTCTGAATCTCCTTTTCGCCGGCTCGAGGCCTTATCTTTTCTTCTAAACCATCGATAAGTTCTATGCCGGCGTAAGGGCGCAAACGTTTTAAATATTCCTTAATTCCTTCCAGGAAAAAGGGTTCTCTTATCTTCCCCACAGAAATGATGCGATATTTCAATTACTTCCCCCCTTTTCATGTTAACCCCCATGGTCAGGGACTTCTTTCTGCCTCCCCATTACATATATTTCCTGGTCTTTTGCCTGAACACTCTCCAAGTATTTCCCATAGTATAAACCAGTATTAGTAATATGTTCAGCAAAAGGAGGGATAATAATGCCAGCACCCGGGGAAAAACCATTGAATTTTGTTTTTTCAGTACCTGCTAATGGGGCACGAAATGTATCCACCCGCCCTAGGGAAATAAAATTGGTATTTGATAAGAATGTGGTTAATGATGATGTTTGGAATAATAATCGCAAACAGATAAGGATGTTTAAAGGAAGCGAAAGGGTTGCAATAAATGTGAAAAGGGTTCCGGATACCCAGGATTTTAGCAAGCGCCATAATATCTATATCACGCCGACAAAAGCCCTGGCGCCAAATAGCAAATACACGATAAGAATACTGGCCAACCTTACCTCTAAAGCCGGGCAAAAGTTAGGTAAAGCTGTAGAGGTCTCCTTTACCACCGGGAAAAAATCCTCCAGTAAACCGACTATAGTTTCGGAGGAATAGAGCTTTAAAACATACGGGAGGAAGGAAACGCTAAGGGCGTTTCTCCCCTCCCGTTTTAGTTGCTAAACACTTTTAAAGACTACTACTAGCAAAGACTTTGGTTTAAGATTCCTCGCAAGCTCGGAATGACAATGGACTGCGCCCGGAATGAGGCCATTTTCATACTAACCTCCATGCTACAGCGGGTTCAGCGCAAATAACGATGAAAATAGCGGGGCAACGATGTTGGTCTTTTG
>CAYRCG010000089.1:0-9056 GCA_964422685.1 uncultured Syntrophomonas sp.
AAAGCATATTGCCCTAGGGGAAGATTGCCACGTCGCTTCGCTCCTCGCAATGACACAACGCCCGGTCATTCCCAGCCTAAGGCGCATTTTCAGCGTTGTTTGGACCTCGGGTCATGGGAGTTAGTATGAATCTTCCCCGACTATTCCCATCGTTGTTTTCGTTTCACCCCAACTAGCTAATAATAACAAAAACCCCTGAAATATTCCAGGGGTTCTGCCTATCAGTAGCTATGGGGAAATTATACAGTGGCACTTTCCATAGGATATACACTAACCTGTTTTTTATCCCGGCCTTTTCTTTCGAATTTCACCTTGCCATCAATTATCGCGAAGATGGTATCATCCCTACCAATCATTACATTTTGACCAGGATGGATTCTAGTACCCCTTTGACGAACTAGGATATTACCGGCATTTACTACCTGACCGTCATGCCTTTTAACTCCTAATCTTTTGGAGTGACTGTCCCTGCCGTTTCTGGAACTGCCGACGCCTTTTTTATGGGCAAATAGTTGCAGATCAAAACTGAACATATCTAACACCTCCTGATATTTACTTTAATTTTATCTGGGTATGCCTCTTGCATAGAAAGCAATCCGGCCTCCATAGTAGATAGTATTATTTGGGCCCTTTTCATCTCTTCCCCGTCTAAACAGGGCGGAAGCTCACACTCCAAAAGACCTTTTTCCATCTTGTAGTTCGGTCCGTTTTTTAGCTGTTTTACAAGTCCAATCAATGCCGTTTGGGCTACCGCTGATACCCCCGCACAATATATATCCTCACCCTCAGGGGCAAACCCCGCATGTCCTACTATTCTGAATGATAGGATTCTGTTGTCCTTATAATTAATAGTTAAGGCAAGCATTAGGCTTCTATTTTTCCAACCTTGATCTTGGTAAACGGTTGGCGATGCCCTTGTTTTTTACGGTAGTTCTTCCTCCGTTTATACTTAAAAACTATGATTTTTTTGTCTTTCCCCTGCTCTAAAACCTTGGCAAGAACCCTCGCCCCGGGTATAAGGGGATTCCCAACCTTCACATTACCATTTCCGTCATTGAAAAAAAGCACTTTATCAATTACCAGTTCTTCGCCGGCTGCAATGCCCAATTTTTCAATCCTTATTATGCTTCCTTCCTCAACCTTATACTGTTTCCCACCACTTTCGATTATCGCATACATTCCAATACACCTCCACATTCCTCAGACTCGCCAATTGCGGGTAGACCCAAATGCCATTTAAAACCCCAACTGGGCGGTTACAAAAACATGAAATCCAGATAAAAACTTATCACATAAAGTTCAACTAGTCAAGATATAAGCACTATTCGCTGCCAGAAAGCAGCCTATATTCCCCCGAACCTAAGTCCGGGTCCGACAATAATGATATGTCCTTGCCGCACCGCTTTTCAATATACTTTATATCGTTATTATCGTCCTTAAGGATTTTATACAATTGCGGCTCCGCCTTGCATATTATCTGCTTATTCTCCAGGTAGCCCATATGGGCCATTTTTCTTTTGGCTTCACTAGCCAAAGCATATAGATTAATAACATGCCCCCGGCCATGACAATAATTGCACTCATCAGTAAAGAATTCTACCACTCCATAACGTGATTTCTTGCGCGTCATTTCCAAAAAGCCTAAACCGGTAAAACCGATAATGCGGGTATTGGCCTTATCTTTTTCCAATTCTCTTTTTAGAGCCTTTATTAATTCACCCTGGTTGGATTTATCTTTCATATCAATAAAATCTATGAGGACTATACCCCCCAGGCTGCGTAGCCTGAGCTGACGAGGTATTTCTATAGCTGCCTCCATATTTATACTGAAAACCGTTTCCTCAAAATTATCCTTACCGGTGAATTTCCCGCTATTTACATCGATGACTGTCATCGCTTCAGTAAGGTCAAAAATTAGATAGCCCCCATTTTTTAACCATATTTTCCGGCGCAGTGATCTTCTGATGTCCTTTTCCAGGTTGTACTTTTCGAAAAGGGCTCCCTCTTCATAATCGACCATCAACGAACCAAAATTATTTTTATCGCTGATATATTCCAGAATCTTATCCCTGAGTCTCCGATTGTTGATAACTATCCGGCTTAAATTGCCATCTAAATAATCACGCATAGTCCTTTCTAGAACATCCATATCTTCATAGATCAAACTAGGAGCCTTACGGTTTCTATATCTTAATCGTATCTCCTCCCAAACCCTTAACAATCTGTTTAATTCTTGGATTATTTCCTGATCATCGGTTTCCAGGCAGGCTGTTCTCACGATAATCCCGCCATTTTCCGGTTTGTTTTCTATTAGCAAGGAACGCAGATGTTTTCTTCTTTCGTCTCCAGTTATTTTGCGAGAGATAGAAACTTCGTTCTGAAAAGGCAGGAAAACCAATAAACGCCCAGGGATACTAAGATCACCCGTAACCCGGGCCCCTTTTTCCGAAAAGGCTTCTTTCTTGACCTGCACCATAATGTTCTGGCCGCTCTTTAAAAAATCATAGACATTAAACCCCTTCTTTTTTCCCGCTCTAGCAACATCCCCAGCGAAAAGAAAAGCATTCCTCGACAGTCCGATATCGATAAAAACACAGGATAAGCCGGGTAGTATGTCCTTAATCTTACCCTTATATATCTTACCCACGTTCTCATCTTGGGCGGCCCAAAACACCTCAGCCAGACGACCATCTTCAACTATTGCAACCCGTGATTCCCAAGGGTATACCTCGGCAATTATTTCTTTTATCAAATCTATCCACTCATTATAATTCTTTAACTATCATTTTATCGTTTGGATCAGAGGAAAAATGTAACGGCTCCAGCGGGGGATGATAGTCAGACCCCTTACGAATATAATTACCACTACGGAAAACATCGATTATACTTCTTGCTGAAAAGCCCGTCTTTAGTAACAGTTCGTTAAGTTCATCATAACGAACATTTACCGGTTCGCCTACTGCAACCCATATTTCTATCCGAGCCAAGCCCAAAGATTCCTTACACTCTATTCTATAAATACCACCGCGTAGCTCTTTGTCAAGTCCTTTTTTTTTACCCTTGCTTTTGACCATTAAAGATGTCCGGCCCAAGACTTCCTCTTTCCACCTGTCCAAAGTAGGGAAAGGGGCCTTCAACTGATAAACATAGGAAGCGGCATCTATAACTTTCATTAGGGAGGGATTACTTCTATCAATCTCCTTACATTCCTTAAGCTGTAGGCCGTCGGGTAAAACTACCCCTAGCCTCTTTCCGAAATCTCCCGGGTCCATTTTTCGGCTGAGCTCCAGATCAAAATACTCATTCTCTCCCCATAGTCCCACTGGTAACACCGTTCCCATAGATAACTTAATGTGGGGATTAAAACCCTCGCTAAGAGCATAAGGAATAGCAGCCCGGCGCAAACTTCTTTCCATTAAATGCATCATGTCCAGGTTGCCCAAGAACTTTAATTCCGGTCCAACCCTATACCTACTTCTTAAACGCAACAGTTTCACCCTTTATATCTATATTTACGTCCATAGTCAAACAAACCCCGCAATCGTTGCAGCCATCTTGCCGGCAATCCTCCGTAGTAAAACCCTCATAGGCCTTCTGGTCTTCCTTTTGCAAAAATTCTTTGCTTAACCCGATATCTATAAAATCCCAGGGGAGTATTTCATCATAAGAACGTTGCCGTTCATTATAGAATTCAGGCTTCACTCCGGATTCCTCAAAGGCATCCTGCCACTTTTTGAAATCAAAATACTCAGACCAAGCATCAAACTTGCAGCCTTTTTTCCAAGCTAGATAAATAGCCTTAGCTAACCTTCTATCCCCACGGGCAATCGCTGCCTCCAAGTAGCTCGTCCGACTATCATGAAAATTCAATTTGATTCTTTTTCTTTTTTTTCGGGATAAAAATAGCTGTTTCTTTTCCAGTTCCTCCATAGTATCCTGCGCACGCCATTGAAATGGCGTGTGTGCCTTGGGTACAAAAGAAGACAAGCTAGCCCGAATTTCTACCGGGCGGCGAGAGTATTTATCCCCTATATGTTTGACTTTTTGCAGAATCTCGGCTATCCCTGCCAAATCTTCTTCCGTTTCCCCGGGGAGTCCTAGCATAAAATACAGTTTAAGCGAAAGCCAACCGGATTTAAAGGCGGCCTCTACCGCTTTAAACAGCTGTTCTTCGCTTACATTCTTATTAACAATATCCCGTAGGCGCTGGGTCCCGGCCTCGGGAGCCAAGGTTAAGGTGGTCTTCCTTACCTTTTGCACTTCATTAGCTAAATCAATGGAAAAAGCATCTACCCGTAATGATGGTAATGACACCCCGATACCTTCGCCTCCGTACTTATCCACCAAGGCCTTTACCAGAGGGTCTATTCCCGAATAATCCAAGCTGCTTAGAGAGGCCAGTGATATTTCCTCATAGCCGGTGCTTTGTAATTGGCATTGGGCCTGTTCCTGTAGCACATCAAGGCTACGCTCCCTCACCGGTCGATAAACCATACCCGCATGACAGAAACGGCATCCCCGCTGACAACCCCGCATAAGTTCTAAAACTGCGCGATCATGGGTTATTTCCATATAGGGCAATATCGGTTTTAAGGGGAAATAAGCCTGGTCCAAATCCTTCACTACCCTTTTGTGAACCTGGGCGGGCACCCCCGGGGACTTGGGCCTAAAGGACTCCAATCTCCCGTCAGGGTGATATTTTACGCTGTATAAGGCCGGAACATAGATACCTTCGATTTCCGCCAGCCTCCTAAGCTTATCCATTTTATTCAAGTCCCGAGCAGCCTCTACCTTATCCAGTAACTCTAATAGAACTTCTTCTCCGTCACCAATGGCAAAAGCATCAAAAAATTCGGCAAAGGGTTCCGGGTTAAAGGCTACCGGTCCCCCGGCAATAACTAATGGATACTTCGCATCCCTCTCCTCGGAGAATAATGGTATCCCAGCCAAATCAAGCATATTTAGGACATTGGTAATTGATAACTCATATTGTAAGGAAAAACCTAGAACTTCGAAATCCCGCACAGGACGATAGGATTCCAGCGAAAATAGCGGTATTCCTTCCCCCCGCATTATCATTTCCATGTCCGGCCAGGGGGCAAACACCCTTTCCAAAAGATGTCGGCTTTTTTCGTTAACTATCCCATATAATATCTTTCCCCCGACATGAGACATCCCAACTTCGTAAACATCGGGGAAAGCAAAGGCCATTTTAACCCCTGCCTGCTCCCAATCTTTCCTTATTATATTGAGTTCATTACCAATGTAGCGTACCGGTTTAACTACTCGCGGCAGAATTTCGCAAAAAAGCCTTTCTTTCAAGAATCCTCGTTCCTCCGTTTAAATCCTATTTATACTGTTCGATAAGCAATCTGCAAATTACACTTTTTTATTATATATACTATCATAAAACCTATATCTAGCCTAAAAATCAACGGGTTTATTTCTTTGTTTGCCTTACCCAAGTGATTATACAAATTGTGGTTTGCCATAAGGGAAATATCCCCCCGGTAGCAACCTTACACTTTTATTAACCATCATAAGCCCCCATAACAGTAGCTAGCAACAGTCCTTCAATAGAATACGCGGACCCTCCTCCAAGAAGCATTCGATTAGCTCTACCTCACTCAACATTCCCAATGGATGATGTTTTTCATCTAGCGAAACCACAAGCAAATAATAATTTGGCGCAGTAGCATTTAATATATCCTTAATCGGGGTATGATTGTAAGCAACTAACTGTTTGCAGGGTAAAAACCCTTTTCGGGCTAGTTCGGCTTTTTTATGCAACAAATAGCGCATGAAGCTATAAGATAGGAGTCTGCTTTCCCTCCGGGCTGCCCAGAAAAGGAGAATTCCGACTATTATATAGTTAGCACCGGTTAGACGGGCAAAGCTAAGATATATCCCGCCTGTAAATAGCAAAAGGGCTATTATTTGGCCTAAAAACGCGGTGATCTTGGTAGATCTTTTGAAGCCCAATAGGGGGGATAGCAGCGAGCGAAATACTTTTCCCCCATCTAGGGGAAGAGCTGGCAGAAGATTAAAAAGACCTAATAATAGATTAATGTTTATAAAGAATTGTAAATCTGCGTCTAGATAAGGCTGCAGAAAATAGAATGAGCCTGCAACTAACAAACTCATCATTGGCCCGGCTAAAGCTAGGTATATTTCTTTACCCGGATCTAGGCCGGTAAAGTCTTCGATTTGTGCCTGCCCCCCAAAAGGCATGATTTCAATTTCGGCCACTTTTATTCCCTGTTTTAATGCCATCAGGATATGGGCTATTTCATGTAAGAATACAGCAGATAGAATAACGATTATCTCACGACCTAAACCCAGACTGGTGTAGAGAATGGCTAAAAGCAAAAATAGTGGATTGATCCGGATAGGAATACCAAAAATACTAGCAAACTTCACCTTTATTCAAAAAGCGGTGCGGGATCCTGTGGGCCATCCTGGTTTCTAATTTCAAAGTATAGGTTACCGCCGGTTTTTCCTATAGGGATATCTGCGGTTAGCTCCTGGTCCTTATCTACGAATATTTCATTAAGACCGCCATATAACGAATAAAATTCCTCGTTGTGTTCCAACAAAACCATATACCCTTCATCATTATTAGATATTTCTTTTACCCGCCCGGCTAATATGGGTTTTACCGAAGTATTGGGGTTTACCTCCAAGTAAATACCGGGGGAGAATTCTTGTTTTTGTGTCCTGCTATTCCAATGCCAACCATAACCCTTTTCAATCGCTATATATTCGCAGGGCAAAGCAAGGGTTGCACTGCTGCGAACCGGTATAGGCGTAAAGCGCCCTTGGTCCCTTAGGTTGTCAATAAAACTGGCAATTTTATATTCTATCCCATAATCTTTTAGCATAAACCGGATAACCGGTTCAGCTATTTTTCGGCTACTATCACCAGATTGCATGGCCAAACCGGCCGCAGCAACAAGAAGTATTACCAGGAGCATTCGCAGTTTAAAATTTCTCACCACCATACTTCACCCCAGTTTTCTAAGTTTACCGCTTGCTCGTCTCCTCATAAAGCAAATAATCAGCAACTAGCCGGACTCTCAGGCCCTTCCGCTTAAGACACTTAAATGCATACGGGGCACATTGTCTTATATGAAATGTATATTTATAATGCCTATATTTTATTCCCTCCTTAAAAACTAGGAGCATAGCAAGTAGATAGTGTGCAATGCAAGAAAAACCAAACCGCCTCCAAGGGCGGTTTGGATATTAGATAGCTTTTTATCAACCAATAATTATTTATTAATCGAAGGAAATATAATTCTACTCTACCGGATTATCGAACCCTGTTCGAACGATTTAAGCGGTATCTTAAATTTGGGAATACCGGCTACATATGGGGCTATTTCGTAGTGAGGGAAATATATCACCAGGTTCCCATCCTCCAGATAATAATTTTGGGATTCGCTGATACCCTTGAACCCCATATCTCCCTCGAAATAGTTTTCGGGGTCTAAAGCAATTTGCCGCCTGATCTCGGACTCTATCAGTATTTTATAGTCATAGTTCGCTTCAAACAGCGCTGATAAGGGCAATATTTCACCGTTACTTAAATCAACATTATACGCCCGGCGTTCGGTTATTCCATGGGCACCACCGGTATATTGGTAATAGTCTACATAAAGGCTTAGAAAACTATCTGTTAGACTGCTAAGATGATAGCGGGTAAACAACTGATAAGGCCGGATAGGATAATCCCCAGCTATGCATTCGGCAAGGTAATCCTTTAGTCCTTTCTCCATGGTAAGTTTAAATTCCATAGCATCGTCTTTCAAATGCTTATTGATAATCGATTGCACAGCCGTATCCGATATGCCACTTAACACTGGCATCTGTATATCGATATCTATGGTATCGGATTTCTCCTTCAGCACCAGGCTACTAATCTTTGGCTTTCCCGTATCGGCCTGAACCGGATTAATTATTATTCTGCAGGTAAAAGTCCTCAAGGGAGTGACGTTTTCCCAGGAGCGTGAATAAACCATTTTAATTTCTGCAGTCCCCGCTTTTAAGGCTTTAAACCTCCAGATATCCTGGCCCCCCTGCCCGATGAGTTTTCCTTCTCCCTCCTGCCGGTAGTGTTTAGCTAACAGGGATAATAAAGCCTCATCATAAGAAGCTGTCCAGGTATAACCGGTAGTTGGATTACTGTCTAGCATTATTGCAAAGCTCTGGCCGGGGTTTAGGCTGTATTCCTGATCATTATAGCCCTCTTTTACGGCTAGTAATCTCAGCAAGTTATTTAGCACGGTGGCCATTTCCGCCCGGGTAATCTGTTCCTGAGGCCGCCAGTATTCTCTGTCCCCTTTCATTAAAGAGGTATTACTAGCAAAAACCAAAGCCGTGTTGTCCTCCGCCGATAATCCTTCCATGTCATGGTAATAGGGCATTAACAAAATCATGGGTATATTCAGGCCTTTGGCCATAACACAGCGGTGTATCGCACGGGCCGTTTCTATCCGGGTTACTGGCTGCTCAGGGCTAAAATTATCGGTGGAGTCGAATATTTCATTTATCGCACAGAACTTCACTGCCTCCGCATACCAATCACTATTGTTCACGTCTAGGTAATAATCACTGGCCTGCGGCTGTTTTACAAAGTTTCTTTCACCATAGTCGAGTTCAAATATCCGTTGCATAAGCACGGCTAATTGTGCCCTACTTAACAGGCCATCGGGAGAAAATACCTGTTCGCCCTGTTCATTTTCGCCCATTCCGTTCATCAACCCCAGTTCATATACAGCGCTAATATCTGCCTGTGCCCAGTGCCTCTGCAGATCGGAAAAACCCTCCGGTGCCGGCTCAGCTAGAACCGGCCCGACACCCAGGGTCAGTAAGCTGAAAACCATAGCATAACAAATAAACCTTTTAATCAAAAATATCAAACTCCTCTCTGTAAATGTTATTAATTATGTTACGAGCGCGGTGTGATTTACTTACACCTGAACTGCCCACCTTTTCATACTAACCCCCATGACCCGGGGTCACAAACAACGATGAAAAGGGAGCTTGAGGGCTCT
>CAYRCG010000090.1:0-8744 GCA_964422685.1 uncultured Syntrophomonas sp.
CTATTTTCATCGTTATTTGCGCTGAACCCGCTCAGCATGGGGGTTAGTATGAAAAGGTGATTAAGCCTTACCGCCTACACAAAAGTGAGGTTATTTTTTCTTTACCGGCATCATAATCGCCTCGCCGTCGACCACAACCTCACCGCGTTGATTCTCGCAGTAAGTCCGAAGCCAGACCCGATTTCTGGCTTCATCCTTCGCCGTCACTTCTACCGTAGCCGTTATCGTATCACCGATGAAAACCGGTTTTCTAAAATCACATTCTTGGTGAATATAAATGCTACCCGGCCCGGGGAGCTGGGTACCTAAAACGTTTGATATGAACCCGATGGATAATATGCCATGGGCAATTATCTTACCGAAAGAGGTTTCACTTGCGTACACTGCATTTATGTGGGCGGGATTGAAATCGCCGGTGATTCCCGCGAAAGAATAAACATCATATTCCGTAACGCTTTTTTTAAATGAGGCCTTATCGCCGATATTAATTTCCTGAACCGTTTTCCCGAGCATTTTATACCTCCCCTATGTATTAAAATTATGAATCCGAATCAACAATGGGTTTGTCATATCCACACTAAGTATAGCGCTTTTTTACATTAACCGGGGTAATAAATATTGTTACTTCCCGGGAAAGGTGAATGCTTGGCCGAAAAACGGTGAAGTTTTGAACTAGGAACCAATTTGTTTAAATATTTCAACCAACCGATATACTATAGCGTTCTTGTTCGAATGGTAGTATATTATTATATGTTTGCACCAATTATTCGGTTTTAAGGCTTAGCGAAAGAAGGGCTAGAATTGACAGAAGAACGCATTTTTAATCGCAGTTCGGCTATTCTCTTTTTCTCTATATTTATGGTAGGTATAGGATTTAGCATTATTATGCCTATTTTGCCTTTTTATGCTGAATCTATGGGGGCCAGCGCTTTTCAATTAGGACTGCTGATGACAGTTTACGCCTTATGCCAGTTCATCTTCGCGCCATTTTGGGGGAGCTATTCGGATAGGGTGGGGCGAAAGCCGGTTTTATTAGTAGGTATGATCGGTTTCACCCTTACTTTCTTTATTTTTGCCTTGGCCAATTCTTTATGGGTCCTGTTTGCTGCTCGAATCGCGGGCGGAATCCTGTCTTGTGCTACCGTTCCTACTGCTATGGCGGTGATGGGGGATAGCAGCAGCCCGGAAAAGAGGGGGGCTAGTATGGGGATGGTAGGGGCATCCATGGGGATGGGCATGATATTCGGCCCGGCTATAGGTAGCGGTTTGGCCCATATATCACTGGCTGCGCCGTTTGTTATGGCAGGTACTCTGTCGGCCTTAGTGTGCCTTTGTATCTTTTTCTTGGTTAAGGAATCCTTGCCGGTGGAAAAACGGGTCTCGAAGAGGCAAAGGATTGATCGCGCGCCTCTCCTGAAGGGGTTTAAGGGTCCCCTGGCTTTTTTATTCATCGCTATGTTCCTGGCTAGTATGGCCGAAGCCACTAATATGGGTACCTTCGCTTTGTTCGCTGAGGGAAAATTAGGTTTAGGTGCAACGAGTATGGGGCTGATATTCAGTTGCGCGGGTTTAGCCTCTGTGCTGACCCAAGGTTTTGTAGTCGGAAAAGCGATAAATAAATGGGGAGAAGAAAAGACCAGTGGGGCTGGTATTATCCTTATGGCCTTTAGTTTCATCCTTTTCCTTCAGGCCAAAGGGTTACTGGAATTAGTCATTTATATGGGGTTTTTCTCCGCCGGGACAGGTTTAATCCGGCCTTCTATTTCGGCGGCTACTTCGAAAAGGACTACAGGCTCACAGGGCGCTGCTATGGGAACATTGCAGGGCTATGATAGTTTGGGGCGCGTTATAGGCCCTTCCCTGGGGGGATACTTGCTGGATATAAATCTTAGTTATGCTTATTTCTCTGCTATTATTTTTTCGGGCTTAGCCCTTTTTACCTTATTGATTAATCGCAAAAAAGCGGGAAAAAAGGAACAGGAAATGCAACCTTCCCTATGAGGACTCCTATCTATCGCCCCAGGGCTGAATATAAAGGTTGCCAATACAACATCCTTATTCCGCAACGCTTAATAGTTTACTTAGGTTTATTCGAAAATTCTGGCTTCGACTCTATTAGCCTCGTCTTCGGCCTGGTGAAGCCCAAATATAGCGGGACCCTCCACAATTTCCCCTTTAAAAGAGAATCTCGAGCCATGGCAGGGACAATCCCAAGTTTTTTCCGCATTATTCCAGCGCAGTTCACATCCAAGATGAGTGCAAGTGGTATCAACCATATGCAAGTCACCATTTTCATCTTTATATACGCCTATGCGGTCATCCTCGAATTTGATAATTTTTGCCTCCCCCTCAGCAATTGCTTGGCAATCAGGCAAAGCCTCAATTTTCCCGCTTAGCAAATCTTTCGCTACATGGGCATTTTGCATGACAAAGGCTTTTACCCCGGAAAGCTTTAAAAAGAACCGGGAAGGACTGTAAACCTGTGCCCAGGGGTTGTCACCTAGGACTATTAAATCCCTCAGAATAATAGAGGCAGCGGTACCATTAGTCATGCCCCATTTCCCGAATCCGGTAGCAACATACAGGTTTGGGTCTTGGGGGGTTAGCACTCCTACATAGGGAACACCATCAAGGGTCATATAATCTTGGGTGGACCACTTATAGGGCACGTTCCGCACATTAAAGTTATCCCGGGCAAAGTTATACAGGTTTTGGTAATGAAGGTTAGTGTCTTCTCCATGTCCGGTTTTATGGTGTTCACCGGCAAAAAGGACAATTTCGCCGTTATTATACGGCTGGGAGCGCAGCGACCGTCCCGGACTTTCTGCGCTGATAAACATTCCTTCGGGGAATTGTTCCTCTATTTCTGCGGCAACAATATATGATTTTTCCGGATAGATTTTAGTAAAGAATAAGCCTCCCCCATCGAAAAACGGGAAATGGGTGGCAACGATAACTTTATCTGCGGTAATATTATTACCTTCCCGGGTTATTATAACAGGTTTATTCCCGCGTTCGATATTTATGGCTGCAGTGTTTTCGTAGATGCTGCCACCTTCGTTAATGAATTCCTGCGCCAAAGCCTTAAGGTATTTCAAAGGATGAAATTGAGCTTGATCATCGAAGCGCATAGCAGCTTTCGTATCAAAAGGTAGGGGCACACCATCCAAAAAGCTCGCTTTTATTCCTAAGTCTGCTGCGGTCTGAGTCTCTTTTGCTAGTTTGTCGACGTATTTATTGGTACAGGTATATACAAAGGCCGACCGGCGTTTAAAGTCACAATCAATTCCTATTGTATCTACGATATCGGCGATATGCTGTATTGCGGCTTGATTAGCATCCGCATATTGCCGGGCTAACTCTTCACCCATTTGACGTACGATATTGCTATAAATTATCCCATGCTGGGAAGTGATTTTGGCAGTCGTGTGTCCGGTAGTTCCGTTAAGGATTCTGTCGGCTTCGATTACCGTCGTATTAAACCCGGCTTGGTTTATGAGATAGGCGCTGCTTATACCTACTATTCCCCCACCGATAATAGCTATATCAACCTCGATGTCCCTGTCTAACTTGGGAAACCTACTTTCCTCCGTAGATTCTATCCAGTAGGGGTTTGTGTTATCGGGCAATTCCGGTCTAGCCATAGTAATCACTCCATTTTTTTTATCATCTGGCCTTATTTTTTGTTCCAACCAGCAAAAAATATACAAGACAATTTTGGGGAAATAAAAATATGAACAAATCCTTGAAAAGTTTGTGAATTAGGGAAAATAATCCGAGGAATCAATTTTCCTGTACTGGGCAAAATTAAACGGAAAAGAGCTTTTCAGGAGGAAATGTGTTTAAACTTTTAAAAAACGGTCACTGCTTTGCCCCGGATGACATGGGAATAAAAGATATACTGATTGCCTTCGATCGGATATGCGACATTAAAAATGACATATCGCCTATCGGATATGGAGATATGGAAGTAATAGATTGCAAAGATTGTATTATTTGTCCCGGTATTATAGACCAACATGTTCATATCACCGGTGGGGGAGGGGAACAAGGTCCTATAAGCAGAATACCTGAACTTATGTTTAGTAAGATAGTAGAGGCCGGTGTAACCACGCTTGTCGGAGTCTTAGGTTTCGACAGTATTACGAAAAACATTGCCGGGTTATTAGCAAAAGCCCGGGGATTAGAAGCTGAGGGAATTAGTACTTATATTTATACGGGAAGCTATGGCAGCCCAACCGAAACCTTGACCGGGCGAGTGCTTACTGACATCGCCCTAATTGATAAGATTATCGGGGTCGGGGAAATCGCGATAGCGGATTATAGGTCAAATCATCCCTCTTTGGAGGATTTGCGAATTTTGGCTGCCGAAGCGAAGGCAGGGGGTATGCTGGGTGGCAAGGCGGGTGTTTTACACTTGCATATAGGGGATGGAGAGGAAGGTTTGCAATCATTGTTTAGGTTACTTGAGGAATCCGATTTTCCCATCAATATGTTTATCCCAACCCATATTAATAGAAGCGCTAGACTTTTTTCTCAAGGGATAGAGTTTTTGGAAATGGGGGGACAGATTGATTTAACCGCCGGTGAAGCTATAGGCCATAGTATAATTGAGGCTCTTTCCCTATTAACCGCAAGGGGGATTAACTTTGAGCAAATCACGCTTTCATCAGATGGGAATGGCAGTGCCCCAAACGAAGGTGGAATTAACGATATAGGTCAGTTATTAGAGGATGTTAAGGCTTGCGTGTGGGAAAATAAATTTGAATTACCGGCTCTTATCAAGACGATTACTGCGAATCCAGCCCGGGTATTACAACTATATCCTCAAAAAGGATGTCTGGCACCGGGCAGCGATGCGGATATTCTCATTCTTAAGGAATCCGATTTAAGTATTAACTATCTCTTAGCCCGAGGGCAGATAGTTGTTAAGGAACAAACGGCGCTAAAAAAAGGAAGATACGAGAACTAAAGACAAGTGTAGTAGGGGGTCTTTAATTGGGTCATTCTAAAGAAGGAGAGCTCATTATTATCGGCGGTGCCGAGGATAAGTATGGTGAGAGCAAAATTTTGGAGGAGGTTGTGCGGTTGATAGGTGGCCGCAGTGCCAAGATGGGCATTATAACAACAGCCACCCAATACCCTGTAGAAGTCGGTGAAGACTACCGGGATGTTTTTTTTCGTTTGGGAGTCGGAGAATGCGAAATTATCAGCATCGATTCCCGAGAAGAGGCCAACCTGGATGATAATGCTGACAGGATTAAAGAAGCCAGCGGATTGTTTTTTACCGGCGGGGATCAGCTTAGAATTACCAGCATTCTTGGAGGCACTAAGGTCTATAACGCCTTATTATATTCTTTTAACCAAGGTACACCTATAATCGGGACCAGCGCGGGTGCTGCTGCGATGTCGGGTACGATGATTGTAGAGGGTAACAATAACGACGCGGCTAGGAAATGCACGTTAAAGATGGCACCCGGGCTGAAGTTATTAGAAGGAGTAATAATCGACCAGCATTTTGACCAAAGAGGAAGGTTAGGGCGATTACTTTGCGGTGTAGCTGAAAATCCCGGAATTTTAGGCATCGGTATTGACGAAGATACAGCTATCAAAGTATATCCAGAGGAATATTTCGAGGTTCTGGGGACTAACGCGGTTACAGTTATCGATGGCAGAACTATAAAAGACATTAACGTTTCCGAACTAGAGCCGAATGAAATTTTAACTATAAGCAACGCCAGTCTACATGTATTGTCGAAAGGCTATGGTTTCAATTTCAAAAGGAGGGAATTAATAAATCTTAATTAACCAACAGATATTCGGGCCGGGAGAACGCTTTTATCTATTGATGATGAGCCTATTATCGCAGGAGGATTTATAACAGTGGAAGTAATATATACGCGAATTTATAAAGGTAGAAACATCTACAGTCATAAACCTATTGTTAAAATGATAATAAAGTTAGGTAATTGGAACGAAATAACAACAAAAAACATAAAAGGTTTTAACGATGATTTGCTAGAACATTTCCCCGGTCTATATAATCACCATTGTTCATTAGGTTTTGCAGGGGGATTTGTGCAAAGATTAAAAGAAGGAACCCTTTTATCCCATGTTGCCGAACACTTAGCCTTGGAATTGCAATGCCTTTTGGGCTATGAAGTGTATTTTGGCAAAACCCGTCTTTTGGAAGTGCCTGATAAATATTGTATTGTATACGAATATATCAATGAATTCTGTGCATTGGACATAGGTGAGGCTGCGGTGGAAATAGTATCGGCTTTGGCCCATAATCGGGCTATTGATATAGATAGAATAATATGCGATTTACGGAAAATTTCTTTTGAATCCAAGCTAGGTCCGAGCACTCAGGCTATTCACGATGAAGCGCGGCGGCGCAATATACCAATTAGGCGGTTAGGTAAAAACAGTCTATTGCAGCTCGGTTACGGTAAACATATATCTTATATCGAGGCCTCCCTGCCCGGAAATATAAGTAGCTTAGCAGTCGATTTCGCCAAGAACAAACAGATGGTAAAGAATTTGTTAAAGGAGAACAATATTCCTGTACCTAGCGGTGAAACAGTGGACTCAGAGGGGGAGGCGGTTGTTTTAGCCCATGAAATGGCTTTCCCGGTGGTGGTTAAACCATTAGACGCAAATCAGGGAAAAGGGGTTACCATAAACATAAGCGATGAAAATCAATTGCGGAGGGCTTACTGTCTAGCGAGGGATTATGCTAGAAAGGTCATAGTAGAGAAACATATATCAGGAAAGGATTACCGCGTTTTGGTGGTGGGCAATAAGGTGGCGGCGGTAGCGGAAAGGATACCCCCTTTTATAATCGGTGACGGATTTCGCCCGATTTCCGATTTGGTAGCCCAGGAAAATGATAATCCCAAAAGAGGGAGCGGACATGAGAATCATTTAAGCAAAATACCCTTGGACACAATAGCCATAGACTTCCTGAACCGGTCGGGCTTAAACTTGAATGTTGTTCCGGAAGCGGGGGAAAAAATCTATATCAGAGAAAATGGGAACCTTAGCACAGGGGGAAGTGCCCGCGATTGTACTGCGGATATACACCCGGCGAACTTAGATTTGGCTATTAAGGCGGCTAAAGCGGTCGGGCTTAGTGTCGCGGGGATCGATATGCTCGCGAACGATATATCTGAGCCATTAATTTCGCAAAATGGGGTAGTAGTTGAGGTTAACGCTGCACCGGGTCTTAGAATGCATCTTTATCCGAGTGAGGGCAAGGGCAGGAATGTTGCTGCTGATATCCTGGATCAATTGTTCCCTGCCGGGTCTAATCCCAGCATCCCAATAATCTCCATAACAGGTACAAATGGTAAAACCACTGTGGCCAGGTTAATCTATCATGTACTATCTTTTACTGACAAGAAAATAGGCATGACTTGCTCCGACGGTACCTATATCGGGAAGACATGCATCAGCAAAGGCGATAATACCGGGCCGCTTAGTGCCGAATCCATACTTTATAATAAGGATGTTGAGGTTGCAGTACTTGAAACTGCTAGGGGGGGAATTATTCGCAAGGGATTAGGATATGACCTGGCAGATATCGGGGTAATCACAAATATAGACGAAGACCATTTGGGCGTGGATAATATCGATTCTGTAGAGGACATGGCTTTTGTTAAATCTTTGGTGGTAGAAGCGATTAAACCCGATGGTTATGCAGTTTTAAATGCGGATGACGAAATGACGAAACTTATTATGCCCAAAGTGGATTGTAATAAAGTATTATTTTCTATGCGAAGGGACAATGCCTTGCTCGATTCCCATATCAGACAAGAAGGAATGGCGGTAGTAGCTGAGGGGGGGCTGATTGTCTTATATCAGAATAAACTAAGGTACGAAATAGCGTGCATAATTGATATACCTATAACCTATGGTGGAACAGCGCAATGCAACATCGAAAATCTATTGACAGCGGTAGCGAGCCTTTCCGCCTATGGCTTGGGGAAAGATATAATTTGCGAGGGACTGATGTCCTTTTATCCGAATCCTACTTTCAACGAAGGGAGATTTAACCTTTTCGATATGGGAGGATACCATATATTACTTGACTACGGACATAATCTCGGTGCTTATCGGGCAGTTACACAGTTTATAGATAATTTCGATGCAACAAGGAGGGTAGGCATTATCGGCGCGCCTGGTGATCGACTAAATGAAGCAATTTTTAAACTAGGTACAATATCCGGGCAGACATTTTCTAAACTATATATAAAGGAAGACGAGGACCTTAGGGGCAGATTACCTGGTGAAGTTGCGGAAATGCTATTCAGGGGTGCTACCGATGGTGGCATTGATAGTAATAATATTGAGATTATTTTGTCCGAGACAGAGGCTTTAGCAGCGGCAATTAATAGTGCCCGTGCAGGAGATTTGATTGTTCATTTTTACGAAAGATTTGATGCGGTATACGAGTTAATAGAACGCTTTAAGGAAGAAAGGTGGCTCGCAACGCCCCTAGCATCCGAGGTAGAAAGTATTATGTCAAATAGTTTATAACCGATGCTTTTTTTGATTGCTGTTGCCGAATCAAAATCCTTTAGGTGTTAGCGTAAAATTACTATGGGAAAACCGAAAGGAATAAAAAAATAAGAGAATCCCCTTGCGATAATATAGATGTTGCAAAAGGCACCATATCATAACAAAGGAGAGACTCTTATGGAACTAATTATACAGGAAATTGCGAAAACAATCAGCGAGAA
>CAYRCG010000091.1:0-8738 GCA_964422685.1 uncultured Syntrophomonas sp.
TTCATATTAACCCCCATGACCCGGGGTCACAAACAACGATGAAAAGGGAGTTTGAGGGCTCTTGGACGGTAAGGAATAGCGGGTAGTTACTAATACCCCTCACCCCTTACCCCTCACGCCTCACCTTTTCAAACTAACCCCCATGACCCGGGGTCACAAACAACGATAAAAATAGGGATCAAGGAGAATTATGGAAAGTAAAACAGGCAAAAATTTTATCGGGGTTTCGATATTGATATTCTTTTCCAAATTGCTGGGTTTTGCCCGGGATGTTGTCTTTGCCTCGGTATTTGGCACTACTATATTAACCGATGCCTTTCAGGTCATATTCAGTTTTCCTAACCTGCTTTTTTCCAGCATCGGCATGGCCATATCTTCTGTCAATATCCCGGATTTAACCTACTTCGTGAAAAGCCGCAGCCGGGAGGAACGCAATCGTTACCTAGCCAGCCTCTACGCTCAAATCACCATTTGGGGCAGCCTGATTGCGCTTTTTGGCATAATCTTCGCCCCAGCTTTGACCCAATTAATTGCCCCCGGCCTTAGCGGTGAAGTAACCGGAATTGCCACCCTTTTAACCCGTATTATGATGCCCACCCTGCTTTTTGTCAGCCTGACCTACCTGACAACCGGGGTTTTGCAGGTGCACGGCTATTTCATGCTCTCCGCCCTTATCAGCATTCCTTTTAATCTCCTGATAATCGGTGCTCTGTTGCTGCGGGGGGCCGATATCGCGATACTGGGCTATGTGACTACCGCCGGTTGGTTCCTGCAGTTTTTAATCCAGGTCCCTGTACTGATTAAAGAAAAATACCGCTTTCTAGGTAAAATAGAATTTAAAAACGAAAAGATCATTAGCCTTTATAAAAACCTTTTGCCTATTTTGCTGGGAAACTCGCTTTTGCAACTTTGTTTGATAATCGACCGTTCCTTTTCCACCCATCTGGCAGAAGGCACTACCGCCGCATTAGCCTTTGGCAGCAATCTCTTTATTACCGCTACCAGCATTTTTATCGTGGCTATGTCTACCGTGGTTTTCCCGCGGATTTCCGAATATTGCCTGCAATTAGATTACGGGCGTATGCGGGAGATGCTGGCGACAGTGGTTAAGGTCCTTCTTTTCATTCTTCTTCCCTACCTCTTGCTGGCTGTAGCCTATAACCGGGAAATTATCACCTTGGTTTATGAGCGGGGTGCTTTCACCAGTAAATCTACCAGCATGACTTCGCTGGCTTTCTTATTATACAGCCTGGCAGTGGTGGGATATGCCTGCCAGGAGGTTTTCAACCGGGTTTTTTACGCCTTGAAAAAGTTCCATATCCCTATGAAAGCTAGTTTATTCTGCCTTTTCCTTAATATTTTGCTAGATTTCCTTTTATTCCGAAGGACAGGGATAGCGGGCATAAGCCTTTCTACCTCTTTTTGTCTCTTGCTTTATGGTGTTATAATGAGTTTTATGGTGCAAAAGGAGGTCGGCAGCTTTGTAGGCAGGGACTTCCTGCGCTTCGCCGCTAAACTTGCCCTTCCGGCAGGAGCCATGCTAGGGGTTGTCTACGGCGGTAAATACTTTATCCCCGGCGGACCGGTCTACGCTTTTCTTCTGCCTTTGCTTTTTAGTGCGGGGGCTTACCTGGGAGCGGCCTGGTTTATGGGTTTACGCAAGGATTTGCTTTTTAAATGAAGTCGGGGGGATTTTGACGCTGATTTACGCTGACCCTGCGGGCGCTGCTTTTAGGTTAGGAGGTAGATTTAATGAAGAATAAATGGCTAATCGCTTTATGGCTTTTTTTGCTGCTGAGTCTTATGCTGGCAAGCGGCGGCTTGTATTTGCGGGTTTCCAATGAAAAGCAAAATCAGGCGGTCGTTACCGTTATAGATTACCGGGAATTCTGGAGAACAGCGGATGCCGCCGACATGGATTTAGACAAAATCCTAGACCGGCTAAAGGCCAGCGGGGTTACCCATGTGGGGGTGACAGAGAGTTCGCTCCGCGACCTGGCTTATAGCGGGGAGATTTACCTAGCCCCCTGGGGGGAATTTATGGCATTCAACCGCAGCTACGCGCCGGAACTAGAGGCAGCAGCTCACCGGGCAGTGGGCGAGCGGGCGATAAGCCCGGATAAGCTAGTGCTAGGCAGCGATCAGCCCGATACCATCAGCTTTCTGCAAAAACAATTGGAGGCTCGTTTTCTGCCCGAGGAACTGTTAAGCTTTAAGGCCGGCGGACAGAACTATTTCATCATTAACGCCGAATTGCTGCCCCTGAATAAGCCCAAAGACCCGAAAAAGCCTGCCAACGAGTTCGTAGAGGTAGATGCGCGCTTGGGTTTTGATGATAGGATACTAGGACACTTGAAAGATAAGGGCTTCGACATCGTCCTGCGCCCGGACAATAGCATGGGCTCCAATGATGACTACCTGCAGGAATATGAAGAAGTAATACATAAATATGAAATAAAATACCTGGTATTCGGCAACGAAGTCAGCGGAGCCCCGGACAGACTAGGGCCCATGGAAGCTTTAGTCAAGAAGTACGGAGTTATTATCGGTATTATCGAGACCCCGGTGCAGCTAAAGTATGTGGAGCAAAAGGGCCTGGATGAGTTGATGACCGCTACTTCCTATCCCATTAACCGGCTTTATTCCACTACTAACGATGATTTTGTGCAGACCAGCGACGAGCGCTACTACCGCTGGATGCGGGCGGTGGTTGACCGCGGAATAAGGATTATTTATGTTTCACCCTTTAAAAACATGCGGGTGAGCTACTCGGAGAATATAGATGATACCCTGGAGGTGATCGAGCGTTTCCAGGCTGATATTTCGGCCAAAGGCTTTAAGGTAGATAGTCCCTTACCGCATCTCTCCGGCGCAGAACCCGGACCTTGGCATTATCTGGCCTTATCTGTAAGCCTATTGTTGGCGGGGATACTCTATCTGTTTTACCTGTTCCGCCTCCAGCCTCCTTTCCTTATATTATTACTAGTCTTGGGGATAGCGGGGGCTTTCTTCACTCATCTTTTCTTAGGAATGGGCTTAGCTAAGGCCTATGCCCTGGCTGCAGCCATTCTTTATCCTTCGCTCTCTAGTCTGTTGCTGCTCCTATATTTACGGGATCACCCCCAACAAGGCTTGTTCTCTAAGCTTTTGCTGGGAACAGCGATTGTTCTGGGAATTAACGCTTTGGGGATGTTCACTATAGTCAGCAGCCTGGCCGATATCCGTTATATTATGAATGTGAAGATTTTCAGCGGGGTAAAACTAGCTTTCATCATGCCTCTGATACTTTTCGTGGTGAATTATTTCACCTGTTTCGCCGGGGAGAAAGGTTTTAAGGAGAAAGTTACGGGTTTCTTGCGAATGAGTCCTAACTACCTGGTGCTTTTCACTTTGGGTATAGCCGTTATAGCTCTTTATTATTATTTGGGAAGGAGCGGAAATAACCCGCAAATAGGGGTTTCCTCTTTAGAACTGAGATTCCGCGAGGTCTTGGAAAGCGCGTTTCTGGCCAGACCGCGCTTCAAGGAAATTATTATAGGTTACCCGGCGCTATTCGCCTTGATTTACCTTTACCATCGTTATAAGGAAGAATTGATACTGTTGGTTTTAGGCTTTGGCGTGGTCATGGGCAGTATCTCCATGGTAAACAGTTTTTGCCATGTCTTTACCGCGGTGTCTATTTCTGTAAGCCGCACCTTGGGCGGTCTGCTGGTGGGGGTATTTTTCGGCTTGCTGGCCTTATTCGGCATAGCCATAATAGAATGGATTCTGCAACGCATAGGGGTTATTTAATTTAACAACAGCGGGGGTTGCTCCCTGCCGCCGGGTTATTTCTTCATCAGCACCCCGAAATCTTCCGGTATCCGGGAGTCGGGGCTATTCATTACCCGGTGAGCGATTAGGGTGCCGATATGGGGGTAAACATGACTGGCATCATAGTAGTTATCAAGGTCAGTGGTGATGGAGTTCGGGCCCATGAAATTATAGACCTCACCGAAAACCTCCACACAATCGGAAAGCCAGCGCTGATAATAGGGATAGAGTCCTTCTTCCAGCATCAACTCGTAAAGCGGTTGGGAGATAGGGGTGGTGAAAACAATAAAGCGGCTTTTAGGATTGCTTTCCCGCAGACGGCTCAGAGTCCCTTTTACATCCGCATAGTGATAATTCGCATAGATGTCCCGGCGGTATTTATCCACGGTGGCATCTATTTTACTTTGCTTTTCACCGGACGGCACTATGTTTAGGGTCTTTACATTACGGCGATTATAGGCAAAGTTCTGCGGCTGGCCTAGTCGGGCAGCCTGATAATTCTGCCAAGAGTAACGCAAAAGATCGCGGGAGAGCAAGGTTTTGTAGCGATAGCCCCACTCATTGGCTTGGCCGATATAAAATGAGGGTTCGCTAAATTCACGTTCGATGTTTTGATTAGTAGTATAGAAGTCCAGCCCGATGATGATAATATCGAATTCCCGCCCCCTTTTGGCTTTGGCATATTCGACATAGTCATAATATTCATCCAAAAGCATATTGCTGACCGAGTAGTTGTAAGCCCGGCAACCGGGGAAGTCATACTGGCTGATATAGGTAGTACGGCTGCTGCCCAGAATCAGAGCATCATAAGCGAAGGGGATAAAAGTTACCCGGTTGGTCTTTTGCTGGCGCTCGTCAAAAGAGGCCTGGATCTGATTATAGCGATGGGCGTGGCCGAAATTCCACAGGGGGTCGATATAAAAATTAAAACCGGCTATAGCCAGTAAGGGCAGCAATATGAGACATAGGGTCGCAAAAAACCATTTCTTATAGCTTATCATTATAAATAATACTTCCTCCGGTAGGGTTCAATACTGCTCCGGCTAACCTGCCTCGGCAACTAATAGTTTTTTAGGATATCGTGATGTCCAATTGCCATCAAAGTATATAGGCCGGATTCCGGCAGATAAATCATCCGAATAGCTTTATTTACATAGGCCTCCCAAAAATTTGTCCCTTTAATGATATGCACCTGCAATGATGGGTGGCGCGGGTTTTCGCCCAGGAAACGAATAGCTTTACGGGCTTGCTTCTGCTCGGCTGAAGATAATCTCCTGAAGCCAGTTAGAAAAGTCTCGGTCAGTATTATATCAGGCATTGCCGTCTTTTCCCCCGCCCAGTTTTTCCAGGAACGAATCGGCATCCCGGACATCCTGAAATTGCCGGACCCTACCCTGAGCAATATCTTCAGCACTATTTTTCATCATATTCTGCCACTTTTCGCTCCAGAAGTATTCCTGATTCTTTTCATGCCACCCAACCGGACAGATAAAGATGCCACCATCCCTTTCTTCCAGCAACACATGATCTCCCTCATTTATATTCAATTTCCTGGCTACTTGGGCTAAACTGACAAGCATTCGTTTCTGTACTTGTTGAATAATTGTAGACATAGCATTACCTCCAAGCATTTGGACTGTAATTACAGTTTAGCTGTCGCAAAAGAAATTGTCAAACAAACAAGAACCAAACGAGGGGACGGTTCTCTGTTTGCGATAGTTCTCACCCAAACGAGGGGACGGTTCTCTGTTTGCGATTTTCACATAGCCCAAACCACCTATTCCCCCCCTTTATGCAATTCGTTTTCAAAAATTGAAATAAAGGAATTCACTTACACCGCTCAGGCTCAGTATGGCAGCTAGGGCCATAGCCCCTACCCACAGGGCATTCCGCAGCCCCGGAGTGAAATCACCCTCTAATTCCATGGAATTGCGCCATAACAGGACTAGAAAGAGGCTAGCTGATAGCCATAGGACCAAGCGGCTTGGGTCAGGCAGGCTAAAGTCCCCGAAGCTTACCCCAACAGGGACAAAAGCGGCCACTCTCTCTGCCAGCCTAGCCGGCAGTATAACACCGTTTAAACCTAACATGCCTTTGATGACATTTATAGCTTCGGTCCAGCTACTGGCACGGAAGAATACCCAAGTGAGATTTATAAAGTTGAAGCAGAGAAACCAAGCCAGAGCACGCTTCATCTGCAGCCCGCTCTTCTGCCAGAGGCGATGAACGACCAGGGCTAACCCATGCAAAAACCCCCAGAACACAAAGGTCCAGGCCGCCCCATGCCAAAGACCGCCCAGCAAAAAGGTTATTATCAGGTTGCGATAGAGCTTAATATCACCATAGCGATTTCCCCCTAGTGGGATATAAAGATAGTTGCGCAAGAAACGGCTGAGAGTCATATGCCAGCGCCGCCAAAATTCCTGGATATTCAAGGATTTGTAGGGCGAATTGAAATTTATGGGCAAGCGGATATTGAACATCAAAGCCAACCCTAAGGCCATATCACTATAGCCGCTAAAGTCGAAATATATTTGGAAGGTATAGGAAAGGGAAACCATCCAGGCTTCTAGGAGGCTCAAACTGGCGGCTTGGCCGAAGCCGAAGCTGGCCCAGGTCGCGAGGGTGTCGGCGATTATCACCTTTTTGAACAAGCCCGTAAAAAAAAGGAAGAGCCCCCGGGAGACATTTTCGTAATTCCAGGTTTTGTTTTCCGCGGAAGCGAATTGGGGCATCATTTCCCGGTGGTGAACAATGGGACCGGCGATAAGGTGGGGGAAAAAGCTGACGAACAGGGCATAATTCAACCAGTCATATTCCCTAGCCTTACCCTGGTAGGCATCTGCCAGGTAGGCGATCTGCTGGAAAGTGAAGAAACTTATCGCCAAAGGCAGGATTAATCCCAGGAGGGAAAAATGAGCGGAAAAAAGTGCGTTTATATTGCCGATGAAGAAATCCGCATATTTGAAATAAGCTAAAAGGCCTAAATTTCCGCCGATGCCCAGGAACAGCAATAAACGCCGGCGATGGTCCGGGCTACCCAACTCGGCCAAACGGGAGCCGATCAGATAATTAAATAGCATGGAGAATAGGATTAGGGGCAGGTAGATTATATTCCACCAGCTATAGAAAAAGAGCGAAGCCAGGACCAGCCAGGCCTTGGCCGCCCCTTTCCTGCCACGATGATTAAGAAAAAAATACCCCAGTATGGTGAGGGGCAAAAAGCAAAATATAAACTCGTAGGAATTGAATAACAATCTTCTATCACATCCGCTGCGGCTTTAAATACAAAACAGAACAAAAGCCTCTAGGTTTTAAGCGCTGAACCGGCCAGACTATCACCATCATTCACTGCGTGGCCGCAGGGTGGGGAAAAGGATAACATCCCTGATGGAGGGGGAGCCGGTTATCAGCATCACCAGGCGATCAATTCCTATGCCCATTCCTCCGGCAGGAGGCATACCGTATTCCAAAGCATTTATGTAATCCTCATCCATCATGTGGGCTTCCGCGTCGCCGCCGGCCCTTTTTTCAACCTGCTTGAGAAAACGTTCCTTCTGGTCTAAGGGGTCGTTCAACTCGGAAAAGGCATTAGCTATTTCCCGCTGCATGATAAAAAGCTCGAAGCGATCTGTGAGCTCGGGGGTTTCGAGGTTTCTCTTGGCCAGGGGGGATACTTCCACCGGATGTCCGAAGACAAAAGTGGGTTGGATGAGCTTGTCCTCCACAAATTGTTCGAAAACTTCGTTTATAAGTTCTCCCCGGGAAGCAGTAGTTTTCACTTCTAACCCCAATTGCTTCGCTGATTGACGGGCGGTTTCATCATCCTTTACAAGAGAGAAATCCAATCCGGTAGCTTCCCTTATGGCATCTAACATGGTCAACCGCTGCCAAGGAGGGGTAAAATCAATCTCTTGCCCTTCAAAATCTACCTGCATCCGGCCGTTGACCTTGAAGATCACGGCGGAAATTAAGTTTTCACAAAGCCTCATCATATCGCTATAATCGCCATAAGCCTGGTAGATTTCTAGCATAGTAAACTCGGGGTTATGGCGGGTGGATATGCCTTCATTACGGAAGTTGCGATTTATCTCGTAAACCTTTTCTAAGCCGCCCACCAGCAAACGCTTGAGGTAAAGCTCCGGGGCTATACGCAAAAATAGTTCCATATCCAATGCGTTATGATGGGTGATAAAGGGACGGGCATTAGCCCCGCCCGGGATGGGCTGCATCATAGGGGTTTCGACTTCCAGGAAGCCCCCCTCATCCAGGTAATTCCTTATTTCCTTGATTATATGGCTGCGCTTGATGAATACTTCTTTAACCTCCGGGTTTACGATCAAATCTACATAACGCTGGCGGTAGCGAAGCTCCACATCCTTCAGGCCATGCCACTTTTCCGGCAGGGGCGTAAGAGATTTAGCCAGATAGCATAGATCCCTAACATGGACACTAATTTCTCCCTTCTGCGTACGGAAAACATCGCCTTGCAGACCTAGGATATCCCCTATGTCTAGTCTTTTGAACAACTCATATTTTTCCGGGCCCAAATCATCCCGGCGAAAATAAAGCTGAATGCTGCCGGAATAGTCGACCAGATTAGCAAAACCAGCCTTGCCATGCCTGCGCTTGGACATTATCCGTCCGGCAATCTTTACCGTAGTTCCTTCTAATTCATTGAAACTATCCTTAATATTTCCTGCGGTAGCATCGCGCTCAAACCTCCGGCCAAAAGGCTCGACCCCCATTTCCTTCAGCTCGGCCAGTTTCTCCAAGCGTACTTTCCTAAGTTCGCTGATATTTAATTCGCCTTCCGACATTAAAACAATCCCCCTAAATTCTTTGCACAAAGGGACGGTTCTTCTGTGTCGCGCTGCGACCCAGAAGAACCGTCCCTTTGTGTCGTTGCCTATTATTTCACTTTT
>CAYRCG010000092.1:0-5921 GCA_964422685.1 uncultured Syntrophomonas sp.
CGCTCCTCGCAATGACATAAACCCCTAAAAATCTGCGAAAATCATAGTTAATCCGCGAAAATCTGCGTCAAAAAACCAACATCATTACCCCGCTTTTTAGCTCCCCGGCTTGTCCCGCAGGGCCACCTGCACTGCAAAGGAATCAGAAAAGGTAAACTCGTATTCCTTTTCACCGCAATCGAAAACATATTGGCTGTTCAGAGTAAAATCCGTATCCCGCGTAGTCGGAGTGCTTATTTCCTGCTCCGGCATTTGCAAACATTGCAGTAAATCCCGGTCACTAGCCTCTTGTAAATCCGGCACTGGGAATAATTCCTGCCCGCCGTCCTTTTTTTTATCTCCGCCGTTTGCCGCCTCCGGCCCTGCCCCTGTCACCCGCTGATAATAGACGGCAGCATAATCTTTGAGACTTTTTGCTAAAAGGTCCTTATCCGTAACCGGCGCGATATCGTCGTCGTCCGCATGCAATAAATAATAACGAGTAGGGGAAGGTTCTCGTTGTCCTTTCGAAAGCAAACTCCTTATTCGGCGATGGCTATCGGAAAAGTAGGCCGGTGAAAGTTCATCTTCAATAGTCCAAGGGTTCTTGGAACCGGCGGCAATAGTAAATCTCAAATCGGAAAACCTTATACTGAAGGTGTATACATAATCAGCTTCCATCATTTCCCCGCAAGCGATATGCTTCAACTCCGCGCGGCAGTAAGCACCTCTTTCCATGATCACCGAAAAGGTTTTAGGGGCGTATTTACCTAGTAAAAGAGCTATGTAGCCCCCATAGCCACTACCGTAAACCATAATCCTTCCCGGGTTTAGCGGATAGGATTTTAACACTTCACCGATTACCTGCAGACAATCGATGGCTGGCAGGAATCCCCAGGACTGGTATTCCCCCCGCCCCGTTTCCAGGGTGGGCTGACAACGGACATCGACACTGGTAATTCCCCGCCCAATGACTGCTTCAGCGATAACCCGGTAGATATCATCCTCGCTTTGCACTAGTTTAAAGCTTTCCTGGCTCAATTCCAGTCCATAAATACGGTTGAAATTATATAAAAAACCCGGGGTTATGTGCAGGGTTTCATTACGGGCGATGCCGAAATAATTTACCCCCACTGCCACGCAGTTGAAGGTATCCGCAACATAAGGCCGCAATTCCTCGCTTTGGTAGTGAGAATTCGCCCGACCACCCAAACCGTCAATAAGCAAGAATACCCCGGTATCCTCATTGATTCCTGCTGCGGGAAAAGTCAAAAAAGCATCCAAGGGTCTCCTTTTCCACCCCAGTTCTATATCCGGATGGGGTTCTAGCGTTAGATTTACTGTCTCCCTCAAAAAAACACCCTCTTTAAATTGTTTCATCGGCGCGGCGATACCAGCCGTTTAATAGGGTTATCGTTCTTTCCCCGTATTAGCTTAAACTACAATAATCCGTTGGCTCGCAACCAGCTACGAAGGGCGGGTTTACATAAGCAAAGCCATTAAAGCCTTATGGGCATGCAAACGGTTTTCCGCTTCTTCGAAAACTCGTGATTGGGGACCGTCCATTACTTCATCAGTTATCTCCTTGCCCCGCTTGGCCGGCAGGCAATGCAGAACAATAGCATCCGGGCGGGCTAGACTTAGCAACTCCTGATTCACCTGATACTGCAGGAAGTGCCGCTCTTTATCATCAGCTTCTTCCTCCTGCCCCATGCTTGCCCATACATCGGTATAAACTACATCGGCCTCAGCCACCGCCTCCGTCGGATCGCTCAAGATCTGCAGGCTGACCCCGCTGGCTTTAGCATCCGCCCGGGCTATTTCCAAAATAGCCGCGTCGGCCTCGAAACCACTAGGAGAAGCGATAGCTAGGTCCATTCCGACCTTAGCCGCACCGAAAAGCAAAGAATGCGCTACATTATTTCCATCGCCGACGAAAGCACATTTCAGGCCATTAAGCCTTCCCTTATACTCTAATATTGTCATTAAGTCCCCTATTACCTGAGTGGGGTGAAGTAAATCAGTTAGGCCATTTATTACGGGCACGGAGGAGCAACGGGCCAGTTCCAGAACCTCTTCATGACCGTAGGTGCGAATCATAATACCGTCTACCATCCGGCTCAGGACCTGCGCCGTATCTTTTATACTTTCCCCGCGCCCTAATTGAATATCGCGCGGGCTCAAGAAAAGGGCATGCCCTCCCAGCTGATACATGCCGACCTCAAAAGCTACCCGGGTGCGGGTAGAAGCCTTCTGAAATATCATAGCCAGGGTTTTGCCCGCTAAATAGTGATGGCTTATACCGGATTTCTGCATCTTCTTCAGTTCCGCCCCTACCTTCAGAATATAGGCAATCTCCTCCTGGTTGAAATCGTGAATAGTTATGAAGTCCCGCCCTTTTAGGTCATCTTTTAGCTTTAACATCTTCCCACTCCCTTCTGTTTTAAATATCCGAATTCCATTCCATCAAAGCCCCTTTGAGGATTCCCAGAGCCTGGTTAATCTCCTTCTCACTGACCGTCAATGGAGGTACAAAGCGCAGAACTTTTGGACCGGCTCCCAAAAGAAGCAAACCCTTCTCCATACAAATCTCTACTAATTCCTTGATTTCGGCATTAAATTCTATGCCCAGCATCAGCCCCCGTCCGCGTATAGTGACGATGCGGGAATCACTTATGGTCCGCAAGCCCCTATAAAGATACTCCGCCCTTTCTCCTACCTGCGCTAGGAATCCCGGTTCAGCCAAGGTATCTACTACTTGACTGGCTACGGCAACAGCTAAAGGATTACCCCCGAAAGTGGAAGCGTGGTCGCCCGGGGCAAAGCCGCTAGCCGCCTTTTCGCTGGCCAGCATAGCCCCGATGGGGAACCCTCCGCCCAAGCCCTTGGCCAGAGTCAGGATATCCGGCTGCACCCCATAGGCCTGGCAGGCTAGGAATTTACCGCTCCGCCCCATGCCACATTGGACCTCATCGAAAATCAGCAATATACCCTCCCGATCGCACATCTCCCGCACCCCTCTGAGGAAGGTCAAATCGGCCGGTTGTATCCCGCCCTCACCTTGGATGGGTTCCAGCATTATGGCCGCGATACTATCATCCAGCAAAGCTTTAACCGACTCCAGTTGATTAAACTCAGCGTAGATAAAACCCGGGGCTAGGGGGGCAAAACCCTCATGGTACTTAGGCTGCCCGGTAGCCGTCAAGGTTGCCAAGGTGCGACCATGAAACGAGTTCTTGAAAACAATAATAGTGTTCCTATTTCCTTCTTTCTGCCGGTAAAAATATTTGCGGGCTAGCTTTATTGCGGCTTCATTAGCCTCGGCTCCACTATTACAAAAAAAGGCTTTGTCCATCCCGGATAGCTGCACTAGCTTTTCGGCTAATTCTGCCTGCGGTTTTATCCAATAAAGATTGGATACATGCCATAGCTGTTCACTTTGCTCCTTAAGCGCCTGATTTAATATATCCGGGCAGTGTCCTAGTTGGCAGACCGCTATGCCGCCGACAAAATCCAGGTATTGTTTGCCATCGGCATCCCATAGGTAACAGCCTTTTCCCTTCACCGGGGCAAGGGGAAAACGCCCGTAGGTATTCATTATATACTTCTGACCCTTATCTATAATATCTTGGCTGCTCATCATATCCTCCCGTTCTATTCATTGACCACCATGGTTCCTATACCTTCATCAGTAAATATCTCCAGCAGTATGGAATGGGGTACCCGTCCATCGATAATATGGGTGCGCCCGACCCCGCCGGTTACTGCCTCTACACAGCACTGCACTTTAGGGACCATTCCCCCCGCTATTATTCCCTTTTGCACATAGCCCCCTACCTCACTGACCTTTAGGACGGAGATAAGGCTTCCGTCATCGCTCGGGTCCATCATAAGGCCGGGTACATCGGTCAACAATACTAATTTATCGGCTTTCATGCTGACGGCAATAGCCGCCGCTACTAAATCAGCATTTATATTATAGCTTTGCTGTTCTTCTCCCATGCCGATAGGGGCAATCACTGGTATATAACCGTTGCTGATAATCTTTTCTATTATTTCGGGATTTACGCATTCCACTTCGCCGACAAAACCCATCTTTCCGCTGTTATCGGCCGGGCGCGCCTTTATGAGCATGCCGTCCTTGCCAGAGATACCCACTGCCTTGCCTCCATTAGCATGGATTCCAGCTACGATTTCCTTATTCACCTTGCCTCCTAAGACCATTTCCACTATCTCCATAGTGGCGGCATCCGTAACCCGAAAACCATTAATAAACTCGCTTTTTATTCCCAGGCGGGAGAGCATCTGATTGATTTCCGGCCCGCCTCCGTGTACTACGATGGGATGCATGCCGACGAACTTCATCAGGGCTACGTCCTGCATCACCTTCTGTTTCAATTCGCAATCGGTCATAGCGGCACCGCCGTATTTTATCACTACCCGGCGCCCGTAAAAATCCTTTATATAGGGTAGGGCCTCAACCAGTATCTCAGCCTTCTCCATCGCAGAAACAAACATCTTCCAGCCTCCTGTATATGATTATATGGAAAGGTCAGGGGTGAGGCGTGAGGGGTAGCGCGCGGACTTCCCGTCCATGGGAAGACGCGTGCTCGTGATGTCCTGTCACTCGCTCCCTGCAATGATAGGGGCGTTAGTTATTCCAAGCACAATACTGTCATTTCGAACGCGGCCCCAGCCTTTATCCTCCATCCTCAGACTTCCGTCTTCCTTCCGCCTTCCATTATGTCCGGTAAGCGGCATTTATGCGTACATATTCATAACTGAGGTCACAACCCCAGGCCGTTGCCTGCTCTTCCCCCGATTTTAAGTCCACTTTTATCAGTACCGGGTCCTGCTTAAGTTCCTGCCGGGCCTTCTCTTCATCGAAAAGCAAACCCATACCGTTCTCCGCCATCTTTTCCTTACCCAAATATATATCTACCCTGCCCGGGTCGAACTCCGCCCCGGAATAGCCTGCTGCCGCCAATATCCTGCCCCAATTGGCATCTTCACCGAAAACAGCGGCTTTGGTCAAATTGGAAGCGGTAATGGAACGCGCAATCTTCCGCGCTTCCCCATAATCAGCCGCATTTACTACCTGCACCTCAATCAAACGACTAGCCCCCTCCCCATCCCGGGCAATCATTTTGGCTAGGCCGATGCATAAACAATCCAAGGCTTCTTGCATAATTTGATAGTCCTCTGCACCTATTTCATCGATGGGAGGATTCCCCGCCAAGCCGTTGGCTAAAACCACCATCATGTCATTCGTGGAAGTATCCCGATCCACACTAATCATATTAAAGGAACGCTCTGCCGCCGCTTTAACCATCTCCTGTAAGCATCTGCTGTCAATAGCAGCATCTGTGGTAATAAAAGCCAACATTGTAGCCATGTCAGGGTGTATCATACCCGAACCTTTGGCAATACCGCCTATTTTGACCACTTTGCCCTTAATTGCTATTTCCAAGGCTAACTCCTTGCTGAGCAAATCGGTAGTCATTATGGCCTGGGCAGCATTGGCAGCACCATCAGCAGCTAGTTTCGCCGCAGCTTCCCGGAGTCCGGCTTCCACCTTTTCCATAGGCATAAAAACACCTATAACCCCGGTAGAGGCTACCAGAACATTCTCAGGCTTAATCCCTAACAACTCTGCCGTTAACCCGCCCATGCGCTTACAGTCTTCGATGCCCTGTTCCCCGGTGCAGGCATTAGCATTGCCACTGTTCGCCACTATAGCCTGAGCCTGCCCATCAGCTAAAAAAGCCTTATTATAATCGATGCAGGCCGCTCTGACCCTATTTTGGGTGAATACCCCGGCGGCAGTACAAGGTTTAACGGAATATATAACCGCTACTTCTTTTTTATCTATTCTTTTTATTCCCGCTTCCGCCCCTTGGGCTAAAAATCCCTGTGGGGCGCAAACCGAACCGTCTATCAGT
>CAYRCG010000092.1:6021-8631 GCA_964422685.1 uncultured Syntrophomonas sp.
AAGCCTAAGGGTGAATCCCCGCCATCTGCAGTCCGCTGTTCTCCTTCAGCCCTAACAATAAGTTCATATTCTGAATCGCCTGCCCGGAAGCCCCCTTAACCAGATTATCCAAAGCTGATACTAATACCACCTGCCGACTTTTCTCATCCGCGTATATCCCGATATCCAGCAAATTGCTGCCATAAACCCATTTAGTGTGGGGCATTACCCCCTCGGGCAATACACGGACAAATTCCTCCTCCCGGTATTTTTCTTCCAGGACTGTTCTAAGCATTCCCGGGTCAACCCCCATCGGCATGCGAGCATATACCGTAGTTAGAATTCCCCGATTCATGGGAATCAGATGGGGTACGAAAAGCATTTCCACGGTTTCGCCCGCTGCCCGGCTCAATTCTTGAGCGATTTCCGGCCCGTGCCGGTGAGTCCCTACTCCGTAGGCCTTTACTCCTTCGTTGACCTCACAGAAATGACTGCTGGCCCTCGGAGTCTTCCCCGCTCCCGATACCCCGGTTTTAGAGTCAACCACTATATTAGTCTTCTCTAATAGCCCGGCCTCTAATAAGGGAACAAGGGGCAGAATGGCCCCGGTAGGGAAGCACCCCGGATTGGCGATTAAATCAGCCTGCCTTATCTTTTCCCGGTAGATTTCCGGCAAGCCGTAAACAGCTTCTTTTAAAAGCTCCGGTGCCGGATGTTTTAATTCGTAGTATTGTTCATAAAGGCTGGCATCCTTAAGACGGAAATCTGCTCCCAAGTCCACACACTTCAGTCCCGCCGGCAAAAGTTGCATGGCTATAGATACCGATAGCCCATGCGGCAAAGCCAAGAATACCAGATCACATTCTCTTTTTAAAAGTTCCCAATCGCTTTCTTCACATACCAAATCAGAGAAGCCTATCAAATGAGGATAAACGGCGTCTATGCGTCGACCGATATTCTCTACGGAAAATATCCGCACCGCCTTCGCCCCTTCATGCCGGGCCAAAAGCCGCAATAAATCAGCCGCCGTATAACCGTCACCTACTATGCCCACTTTATACATTTCGTAGCCTCCCTATTATTAGTTCTTTAGCGTCGCTCATAATTATACATCCGGGTGTATAATATTGCAACGGTTTATAATTTATTTTGGCTGCTCAATAAAAAAAGGCATGCCCCCTCATTGCGATGGATGCCCCCTCTTAGGCACTATACCCTATTGACTGTATATATCCGCCTTTTAAGCGAAATATATTTCTCGGCATAGTTTATTGCATAATTATGCATTCGGGGGGGGGACAGTTTCCATTGCCCACTAGTTATTACGAGCATAGCGAGGAATCTCCCCCCCTATTCTTATCGTTGTTTGTTCCGGCTCCCCGGATTCCAAGGCTAGTGGATTAACCGACTATCCGGGGGAAATGTAATAGTTACTCCCGATATTCTATGTCAAAGAGTTCCCGATCTTCTTTTGCATCTAAATCCTTTAATACTACATCAGGCTTGAGCCTGAGCAACAGACTTGAGGGCCCCTTTTTCCATTCGCTCTCTATTTCCGCCCCTTCCGTTTGAAAACTCAACCGGGGAGGATTGGCCAAGCGCGCCCGGCTAATTCCCTGTATACAATCCACTAAGCATAAAGGACCTTTAATTCTTATAAACAGGTCGGAAGCACTCGGCTTGCCTAGATACTCCTCTGCTATAATAGCCATTCTGACCGCCAGGTCCAGATAGGGGCATTCCTCCTGATGGTGGGCCAAAGCCCGCCTGCGAAAAGCTTTCTGGCTTGTCTCCCGGTCTTTCCCCTTAATATAGGGAGTCCGGGGAGAAAAAACACTATCATTTTCAAAATAGGGTTTTATATCGAGTACCGGCGTCCCTCCGATGGCATCCAAACCTTTGAGATATAAGCGGTGGCCTTCGACTCTTTCCAAGCGGGCCAGGGATAGACCGATGGGATTAGGTCGGGCAAAAGCCCGCAAGGCAAAGACGCCGAATTCCGGCAAATCAGGGTTTATCTTGCCCGGTCTTATACGCAGTACATCTCGCGGGGCTTTATGAAACCATGATAAAACCCAGATATGAGAGTTCTCCTCTATGCATAGCAGGGCTTCTCGGTATTCGGGGAATATTTCGATTACCGCTTCCAACCCCCCCAAGGGCATATCCTCCGGTTCTTCCACCCCGGATAATACCTGTCCAATAGGTTTTAGCGCAATTTCTTCCATTAGTTCCTCCTCCTTCGGATTACTGGCTATAAAGCAACCGGCTTCCTCATAAATAATTATTCTTTGATGGCAGATGCAGGTAACATTTGTTGTATTAAATTCATATCCTGTCAGTAGGTGGTCTCATTCCGTGTGTTTGATAGCTACTAGGTATACCTGGTAGCTTTCATATATAGGTGGGGAGGGCGTTGCCCTTCCCGCTTTTCTATCGGGAGCTATTTTCATACTTACCCCCATGCTGAGCGGGTTCAGCACAAATAACGATGAAAATAGCGGGGTAGCGATGTCGGTCTTTTGACGCAGATATTCGCAGATTAACTATGATTTTCGCTGTTTTTTAGGGGTTTATGTCATTGCGAGGAGCAAAGCGACGTGGCAATCTTCCCCTAGGGTAATATGCTTT
>CAYRCG010000093.1:0-8337 GCA_964422685.1 uncultured Syntrophomonas sp.
GGAGATATGGGATTCTCCGCCGCCAAGACTTATGATATCGAAGTATGGATGCCGGGCTATAAGGACTACCGGGAGATATCCTCCTGCTCCAATTGTGAAGACTTTCAGGCCCGCCGTGCTAATATCCGCTATCGCCCCGACCCCAAAGCCAAGTTGCAATATGTTCATACCCTTAACGGTTCCGGGGTAGCTATCGGTCGGACGGTTGCCGCTATTTTGGAGAATTATCAGCAGGAGGACGGCTCGGTAATAATCCCCGAGGTGTTAAGGCCTTATATGGGCGGCCGGGAGAGAATAAGTCCCCCCAAGGCCTAAGTTGCCTTTATTGACAAGTAGAAAAGCCTATGCTATACTTTCCATTGCATTGCAGATGCAACCGCTATGTGGAGGGGTGTCCGAGCGGTTGAAGGAGGCGGTCTTGAAAACCGTTGAACCTTTGCGGGTTCCGTGGGTTCGAATCCCACCTCCTCCGCCATTAGTACAATTTAATATAGCTATATATGTGGAGAGATGGCCGAGATGGCTGAAGGCGCTCGCCTGCTAAGCGAGTAGACGGCTAATAACTGTCTCGAGGGTTCGAATCCCTCTCTCTCCGCCATAGAATGCGCCCGTAGCTCAGCTGGATAGAGTAACAGACTACGAATCTGGAGGTCGCAGGTTCGAATCCTGCCGGGCGCGCCACTATAGACATAAAAAACCCGAATTATCGGGTTTTTTACATTTAGTGTGCCTCCGCGCTATTTCTCTTAGCGCATCCTATTGCCCGATGCCCCTAATACCGGGAAGGCTCCGCCCCGGTTTACGGCAGATAATGGCCGTTTTTTTATAGGAATCCATTATTTAATTCCGCTGCAAAAAGCAATATTTATGCAACCCTATGCTACAAAAGGGGTTTTTGCAATAGAATCATCATTTATGGCTAAGGTTGTGCGGATAGGGTTTCGATTACCCCTAAGAATACGCGGGTTAACTCCGGGTCAAACTGGGTTCCCGCTTTATCTTTTATTTCCGCCACCGCCTCCTCGCGGCCCATAGCCTTGCGATAAGGGCGGTCATGGGTCATAGCATTGTAAGCATCAATTAGGGCCAGTATGCGGCATTCCAGGGGGATTTCTTCCCCGGCTAGGCCGCCGGGATAACCCTGACCGTTCCACCATTCGTGGTGTCTTAATATTCCATCGGCTATAGGCAGTAATTCCGGCGATAATCGGGCAATACGATAGCCTATTTCCGGATGCCGTTCTATCTGCAAACGCTCCGTAGCTTCGAGCGGGCCTTCCTTGAAAAAAACTGCGTCAGGTATACCTAGCTGGCCGATATCCCGATATTGGGCTAGCAAAGCAAGCCCTGCCTCTTGGGCAGGTGTCAAATGCAAAGCTTTAGCCAAGAATGTTACCATCTTCTGCCTATGTCCTTTAGGGTCTTGATCTAAAAAACCTCTTTTAGCCATAGAACCCGTGGATGTTGTGAGGTTATTAAGCAGGTCAGAGGTATAATGTCTGCGATGGAGGAGTTTCTCCATATACATATTATTATCGGCCTCTTGGAAAAGCTCCCCCAGACTTTTGCCGGAAATATTCCTAACGGCATAGCCCAAGGAAATGCTTAAGGGAAAATCGTTTTGACAAGAATTCACCGCGGCTATATTTTTTTTGATGCGGGTAATAACCGATGGAATCCCCGAGATAGGGCAATCGCTAAGAATGGCGGCGAATTCATCGCCGCCGATGCGGGCTACGAAATCGAAATCCCGTAAGGAGCTCTTCAGGACATTAGCCGCCCTTACTAACAAGGTATCACCGGCTTCGTGCCCTAGGGTATCATTAACTAATTTCAAGCCATCAACATCCCCGATGATTAAAGCCATCGGGCGGCGGGATTGTTTTTCCAGACGAGCAGTTTCCAGATTAAAATAAGCGCGGTTATACAAACCGGTTAGGGCATCGTGCATACTTAGATAACGCAATTGCTCTTCCAGGAGGCGTTTTTCGGTTATATTGCGAATAATAACGAAAATATGGTCCGCCAGGATGGGCAAAAGCCGGGCTTCGAAATAATAATCTTGCTGATCTTCCAGTGTTACCAGATACTCGAAAGCGATAAGCCTTCCGGTTTGGTGCACCTGTTCTATCGCTTGGGAAAAAGGTGAACTGGCGGTATGGGGATAAATGACTTCGATATGTTGCCCTAAAAGCTGTTCTGGGGGGATATATAACTCCGTAGTGCTGCCACTTTTCTGCTCGATTATAATGCCCTGGGAATCCAGGATAAAGAAAATATCGGGAAAAGCTTCTAGCACTGCTCTTAGCTGGGAATTAGTTTCCAGCAATTCTTCGGAGCTGATTTCCATGATGCGTTCCAGCATGTTGCGATCGTCATCGAATTCCTGGTAAGCACTGTTAACTTGCTCGATGAAGGCATCCCAGCCGGGGAAAGCGGGGATATTTTCGCCGAATTGCTTGCGCAGCTGCCGTCTTAGTAAACTATGCATGTTTTCCATAGGCTATACCTCCCGGAAAGTGGTTATGGTCATAGTCTGGTTATGGAATTCGGTTCTATCTCCTGATTTGACGGGCGATATTTCACCGTAAGAATATAAACCACACAGCCCGCAATGCGGACCTAAGATGTCACTAACGGCCTCTAATTCTTCCTCGGTCCTTTGTTTTAATACCGAACGGCGGCCGTAACAGCTTATGAGCAGGGCCAATTCAGGCGAAGTATTATCAGCCTTGCTCAGGCTATTTTCCGCGGCCCCGGTAGCACCATCTATCAGGCGATCAGGGTTGGCTTTCATTAACCGGGCATAGGCTCCACTGGGGATATCCCCCCCGAAAGTCAGGCTTTGATCTTCCTCATTTATCGCTATAATTGAGCGGACCGGATTTCCGGTTACCTCCGGACCGGAGATGGAGAGGGGAAAGCTTGATGCAGAATAGGGTAAGCCCTTGGCGTATTCACCCAGGTATTTTTTATATAATCCCAGGGCGGAGCGCCCGTCCATTTCGTAGAGGACGTTGGCCGTTGCACGCGTTATAAGGCGCTTGGGACCGAAAGGATCATAACCCCCCATAGAACCGCATCCTACCCTCAAACGGGGACCATAAAAGCCCAGGATAGCTACGGTCCCGGGCGCCGGTTTATCATTAAAGAAAACCAGGGTTTCCTCAAAAAGGGCACCGTCACCGGCTAACCCTCCGGTAACGGCCATTCCCGGGGGCAAAGATGAGGATAGTCCTCGCAGCAATGCACTGCCGTTAATATGCAGGCCATCGGTCAGAACCAGAACATGGGAAAGCCCTTTAGGGGGGAGAGAAGAACCTAGGTATTCCCCCGCCTGAAAACTATCGCCGGCCCGGTTTAAATGCATTTGTTTGCCGGCAACATGGGTATGAGCAAACTCCACCGCGGTTATAACAATAGAATCATCGTAGATATTGGCGGCACAAATATTTCCGGAAGTGGAACAACCGAAGATATGAGCACCGGGATAAAGGCGCCTTATTTCTTCAAAGCAGAGTTCCTCCCGCAGGCACTTGCGCATACCAAAGACTAAGATCAACTGTGGTTTAATCCCGTCAACTTCGGGCCCGAAGGTCGCCCAACCGTTTTCTTTTCTCCATAGCTTCTGTTCTATGCGCATTTGTGTTCCCCCTAGCATGGCGAGAAGTCCTATTAGTATAGGCCCGGTTATATCCGGGCACTTGATACCAGATTATCCGACAATATATTAGACAAAAGACCGAGTTAAACTGCATTATACTTCTATATGATTGCATTATAGTCCTTTATTTCGGATAGGTAATTTGCCTGGAACTACTAGTTACCGGAAAGGGCCTGCCAGCAGCTAACAGTAGGTGTTCGTGCATCTGGAGCAGGTAACTTTATGATTGCTCTGCAGCCAAAAGTTGCCTATGTGTTATATGGGGCTTGCAAAAGCATCGCGGGCGCTTTAGAATATAACGCAGGTAGTTGCGCCCGTAGCTCAGTAGGATAGAGCGACGGTTTCCTAAACCGCAGGCCGGGGGTTCGAGTCCCTCCGGGCGCACCATCTAATAATTCTATTATAAAGCAAATAACCCCGAGGGGGAGGTCCCGTGCCGCATGAATATTATATGCACGAGGCGCTAGAAGAAGCCTTAAGCGCTTATGAAATATGGGAAATACCGGTAGGTGCTGTCGTGGTTTATGGGGGAAAAATAATCGCTAGGGCCCATAACAGAAAGGAATATTCCCAAGATCCTACAGCCCACGCCGAATTGCGGGCTTTGCGAAGAGCGGCCCGAAAGTTGGGGCGTTGGCGTTTGTCTGATTGTACATTATATTGCACCTTAGAACCCTGCGTAATGTGTGCCGGAGCGATGGTCAATGCCCGTTTAGGCCGCTTAGTTTATGGAGTTGCAGACCCGAAGGCGGGCGCGGCCGGTTCTATCTATGATATAGTGCGCTCCCCGGCTTTAAACCACCAGGTGGAGGTAGAAGGGGGAGTTTTACAAAAGGAGTGCGGCGAACTACTTAAATTGTTTTTTGCTAATTTACGGAGAGATGGCTGAGTTCGGTTGAAGGCGCTCGACTCGAAATCGAGTGAGCCGTTGATAGCGGCTCCGTGGGTTCGAATCCCACTCTCTCCGCCATTATGATGATTGATTTAGGGGGCAGCAACCCTCCTTTTTTTATGGGATAAAGGTGTTGTGATCCCGGGATCGTTTTTTCGCTCTTTTAGTGGAATCTTTAACCACGGCAAGATAAAATACGTTAAGCAATAAATTAGGGGGTGTTTAATTAATGGTGGAGATAGCAGTAAATGTGGTGCTTTTTATGGTATTAGTGCTTCTGGTCTTTTTGCTTTTAGGACAGCAGCAGCGAATAAATGCCTTGCGTGAACAAATGGAAAAGCTGGCGGCGGGCAGTCTCCATCTAGAGAAAAGCCAGGAGAGAATGGAACAACTGCTGCGGGAGGAAAGCGGACGCAATCGGGAAGAAATGGTGCTGGCAGCCCGGCAGGACCGCGGAGAACTAGGGAACACGTTAAAAGTCTTCAGCGACTCGCTCTCCGGCCGCATAACGGAAATGGGACAGTGGCAACAGCAGCAACTAGAAGGTTTTTCTAAGCAGATGCAGCAAATGACACAGGGTAATGAACAAAAGCTGGAGCAGATGAGGGGAACCATAGAAGAAAGGGTAAGGGAACTGCAAAAGGATAATGCCCAAAAACTGGAACAGATGAGAGTGGTGGTAGATGAGAAACTCCATGCTACCTTGGAACAGCGCTTAGGGGAATCTTTTAAGCTAGTCAGCGAGCGTCTGGAACAAGTACATAAGGGCTTGGGTGAAATGCAAACATTGGCGGCCGGGGTAGGGGATCTGAAAAAAGTCCTCAGCAATGTCAAGAGCCGAGGGACTTGGGGAGAGGTGCAATTAGGCAATATATTAGAGGACATTCTGGCACCGGAGCAATACGGCAGTAATGTAGCCGTGAAAAAAGGGTCGGAAAGGGTGGAGTTTGCCATAAAACTGCCCGGACCAGATAGAGGAGGGCCCCCCGTGTGGTTGCCGATAGATGCTAAATTCCCGCTGGAGGACTATCACCGCCTCTTGGAGGCCTATGAGGGAAGCGATATGGCGGCAATAGAACTGGCGGGCAAAGGCCTGGAAAACCGGATTAAGTCCCAGGCCAAGGATATTTCCGGGAAATATATCGAAGTGCCGGCTACTACGGATTTCGCCATAATGTTTCTCCCTACCGAAGGCCTCTATGCCGAGGTTCTACGCCGGCCGGGGCTCTTTGAGAAATTGCGTCAGGATTATCGGGTTACAGTTGCCGGTCCTAGTACTCTAGCGGCGTTGCTGAATAGTTTATCAATGGGGTTTCGCACTCTGGCTATTCAGAAAAGATCCAGCGAAGTATGGGCTATATTAGGGGCGGTGAAGGGCGAATTCGGCAAATTCGGTGCGGTGTTAGATAAAACCCGCAAAAAGCTGCAGGAAGCCAGCAACAGCATAGAAGAGGCTGCCCGGAGATCACGGGTAATGGAACGTAAATTAAAAGACGTGGAAGAACTCCCCGAAAAACAGGTGGGTAAACTGGTAAGCACGCAGGGTTTTAAGGATGAAATAGCGGCTACGAGCGAGGATGAACGGTAATTTCCCCGAGCGAAATCTTGGAGGGCTTTACTTTCTTGTGACTGAGGCGAGGAGCACCTTTAGTATTCCAAAGCGATAAAGGCCCCCATCCGCCCTGTCCGGCCTTTTTCTGCCCGGTGAGAGAAGAATAACCGGGTATTACAGGCGGTGCAAAGCCGGGAATCGATGATATGGGTCTCCTCGATGGCGTATTCCCGCAGAGTGTGCTTTATGTTTTCCCGCAGATCCCAATAATAACCGTGGGAATCTCGGGACAAAATGCTTTGGTGATAGGGAAAGGCTTCTTTTACCTGCAAAGCCAAGTCCGGTTGAATCTGAAAACAGCAGGGGCCTATGCCGGGGCCGAGAAAAACCTCTATGTCCTGCGGACGGCATCCCAGTTTAAACATTTCGTGCAGGCATGCGGCGGCAATGCCGCTTATGGTGCCTTTCCAACCGCTATGAGCCATAGCGATAACCCGTTTTTTCGGATCAAAGTAGAACAGGGGAATGCAATCAGCATAAAAGCTGCCCAAGACGAGCCCGGGGCTATCTGCTACCATAGCATCTACAGCAGGGATGGCGCTGGCATAATCCCAAGCTCCGGAACCGGCTCTGCTATCATCAACTAAAAGCACCCGGGAGCCATGCACTTGCTGGCAACATACCAGTTTATCCGGCTCCAGCCCCAAACTAGCCAAAAAACGGCAGCGGTTATCCCAAACCGTTTCCTTTTCATCCCCGACATGCAAACCCAGGTTAAGGGAGGCAAAAGGAGACAGGCTACAGCCTCCCCGGCGAGAAGTGAAAGCTATATTTACTCCTGCCTCGCGCCAGTGCGGGATAGTTATGTAGGGTATTTCACTATCTTCCTGCCATTTCCAGCCTTGCATTTGTCCATCCTCCATTTTTAGTTTACAATAAAAGGCCAGTAATGAATAGGGAAAGCTATCAGTGATTGTATTCCTTTAGGCTAGTGATTTACGCGGATTACGAAAAGAGGGAGACGAAGTGTTGACTGTCAGCCAAGTAGCTGGTCGTTTTAGTATCAGCAATCGCCAAGTGCAGGACCTTATGGACTACGGCTACCTCAGCGTCGCCCAGGTAGAGCGGAAAGACAAACACGGCGTTACTTTTCTTTTTTCTGAGAAAGAAATAGAGAACTTGGATATTCCTTCCCTGCTGGCGGAAATAAAGGAAAAGAGGGAAAGGAAGGAGAAACCCCGTTATCAAAGTTCATCAGACCTGAAGAAAATAAGAAAGGCCTTTAACTACTACGATCGCTTTCTGGAGGAAGTTAGGGAATACCCGGAAGCGGAAACTTTAGAAGCCTGCTTTTATCTTTTCCATCTCAACCACTATGCCAAAAGTTATCCGGAAAAAAGCAAAAGCCTATATCAGTTGAAGGCAAAAGTATTAGAAAAGGCCTATCGGGAAAACCGGGCAAAATTTCAAGTAATCTATTTACTAGGAGCGGATAAAAAGAAAATCTGGCTATGTGAGGATTGCAAGGAAAACGCCCATTCCCAGGGCATATCTTACAACCGCTTCATAAGAGAAGAAGCCTATTGCCCTAAATGCTATATTCAATCGGTAGAAAAGGAATACTATTCCCTGCTGGAGTTTATCTTACGCCTAGGTGATTACCGCTTTATATTCCATAGCCCGCGCTCCCTGGCTGCTGCCTGGGTGGATAATTTAGCGGATTTGCCCCGGGAAAATCGCCAGGAAAGTGTTTATAATGATAGAATGTACCTTTATGGCCGTCGGATAACCGCGGTGGAAGAAAGGGTTTTCCCCCTGCAGATGGTCAAAGAGAAATTGCAGGAGTATTTATTGTGTAAATATAAATAATAATTTCGGCTGCCTTGTCTATAAAAACGATCAGGTAAAGATTGCCCTATGCGGCTTTCATCACCGGGATAAATAGTGTGGCGCCCAAGCGGTGGTAAAATCCTGTCGTCCCGCACCGGTTAACAGTCCCGGATTAGGCTCTTGCGATGGGAATGAAATCAATGTATAATGTCATAGTGCTAATGCTTTAAAAATCAAATAATGATTGCTGGAGAGGTGGCTGAGTTTGGCTGAAGGCGCTCGATTGGAAATCGAGTAGGCGGGCTAAAACCTGTCTCGAGGGTTCGAATCCCTCCCTCTCCGCCATTAAAGAATTACCAAGGGTGACATGGGGACGGTCCTTTTGTCACCCTCTTTTCA
>CAYRCG010000094.1:0-8259 GCA_964422685.1 uncultured Syntrophomonas sp.
TCTGTTCCGGCTTGATACCGGCCCTATTCATGGCCTCAACCATTACTACCCGTCCTAGTTCTGCTGCTCCTACATCTTTGATGGCCCCTCCGAAGGTACCCACCGGAGTACGGCATGCCCCCACTAATACCACTTCTCTACTCATCTAAATTTTCCCCTTTCGATATATTTTTATAGACTTTTAGGCTTTTATTCTCTAATAAACAAAGAACCCTTCACCGGTTTTACGTCCGAGTTTGTTAGCCCGCACCATTTTTACCAGTAAGGGACAGGGGCGGTATTTAGGATCGCCAAATTCACTATAAAGGGTTTCCATAATCTTTAGGCATATATCCAAACCGATCATATCAGCTAGGGCCAAAGGTCCCATAGGATGCCCGGCGCCGAATTTCATGGAAGTATCAATGTCGGCAGCGTTAGCTACGCCTTCCATCAGGCAATACATGCCTTCATTCAGCATAGGTATCAGCAAACGGTTTACTACAAAACCGGGAGCTTCATTAATTTCTACGGGGGATTTGCCCATTTTAAGAGATAGGTCTTTGATGGCATCGTAAGTCGCCTGGCTGGTGGAAGCACCCCTAATAACCTCTACTAGTTTCATAGCCGGTACGGGGTTGAAGAAATGCATGCCGATAACTTTGTCGGCTCTGCCGGTGGCGGCAGCAATCTCAGTAACACTAAGAGCCGAGGTATTAGATGCCAGTATGCATTCGGGTTTGCAAACGGAATCTAATTCTTTGAAAATAGCTTTCTTGATATCCATTACTTCTAAAGCAGCTTCTATTACTAAATCACAATCTGCGGCGTCGGCCATATCAACCGTGCCGGAAATTCTCCCCATGACTGCGGCTTTATCTTCCGCGGTCATCCTGCCTTTATCAACATTTCTACTGAGGAGTTTGTCGATTCCGGCAATACCTCTATCCACAAATTCCTGCTTAATATCGCGCACAACTACCTCGAAGCCAGCTTGTGCAGCAGTTTGCACAATACCTGCCCCCATGGTACCTGCACCAAGCACCATTATCTTCATCTGTGTAGCCTCCCTATTCTATTTCTATTTCTATTTTTATTTCTACTAAATTTATATTTTTATAGATTTTGTTCCCCAGAACTATTTACTGATAAAGTCAGCTTTTCTTTTTTCCAGAAAAGCTGTCATCCCTTCTTTTTGATCCTGTGTTGCAAAACATAAGCCAAAAGCATCGGCTTCTATACTCATAGCCCGATCAATATCAGTCTGCAGACCTTCATTCGCCGCCGCTTTCGATAAGCGCACAGCTATTTGTCCTTTGCTTAAAATGCGCCCGGCTATTTTTTTCACTTCGGTTAATAATTCTTCCGGCTGTACAACCTTATTAACCAGTCCGATGCGTAAAGCCTCATTGGCATCAATCACATCGGCCGTATATAACAATTGTTTAGCCATCCCTGGGCTAATCAATCGGGGTAAACGCTGGGTGCCGCCAAAACCAGGAGTGATGCCCAATCCGACTTCTGGTTGCCCGAATTTAGCATTGCTAGCCGCGATGCGGAAATCGCAACACATAGCTAATTCGCAACCGCCTCCCAGGGCAAAACCATTAACCGCCGCGATAACCGGTTTTTCTATCGCTTCAATAAGACGAAAGACTTTTTGTCCCAGCGCTCCGAATTCTCTAGCCTCCATAGCACTTAGATTTTGCATAAAAGCAATATCGGCCCCGGCTACAAAAGATTTATCTCCGCTTCCGGTTACTATCAAGACTTCAGATCCCGGGTCTTCATTAAACGCTGTAACAGCATCCTTGATTTCTAGAAGGGTTTCCTTGTTTAAAGCGTTCATTGCTTTGGGGCGGTTAATGAATAATACCGCCAGTTTTCCTTCCTTTTCCAGAATAATGTTTTCGTAAGCCACCTAATTCCTCCTTTCACCAGTATCTTTTGCCTAACTTTCCCATAACAAACTTGGGGAAAATAATGAATTTAGGTCTACTTATCCCTCCTTGCTTTCGTTGATTTTATCTAAATTAGGGTAATTAATTGTTATGTTTAAGACTTGTAATATTAATTAATAATTCCAATTTCTACGCGTTTTTCCGATTGTTTGCTTGATAAATACTCACCAATTTACGCCAACCCGTAGGCGGCTCCCTTTACGTGCAGATATGTAACATAATATTGTGGTTCTGCAGGCAATCAAAATCTAACGCAAAATACGATTATTAAAAAAAGAGGGCTACTGTTCTATGATGCTGCCGGGCTTAGTTTTCCGTTCGCGAAAGCCTGTCCCTACGCGATCCGCCCTAAGCATCACAGAGCAGTAGTATAATAAAAAAATATAAGGGGGTTACAAACATGACTGTTTGCATACACCCTTATACAGTAGCAATTAGCGTGCCAACTTATTATTTTCCGAAATATTTCTTCGCTCTTATTGGTATTACGGGCTTTCCCGGAATTACCATAATTATGCAAGGAAAATAAAGTGATGCAGTTATGTATTATTGATTCCCCTTTGCATCACTTTTCGGCCTTTTTATGCATTTTTCTTGATTCCGGTGCGGTCCCCTATCATATCGGGTGCATTCCCCTGTCATTGCTATGAAAAAGGTTTTTAGACGCAGATTTACGCTGACCCTTCAGGCACTGATGGACGCTGATAATATCCCAACCATTAAACAGCGGATGGCCCTGACCCTTTTCGTTTACCGTGGTGCACGCAGTGCGTGAAAATTCCGAGCCGGCGAGGAATCTTTCTCCCTTTTTGTAAAGCATGTATCCCCGGCGGAACCGGTTTGATAATAAATGTTTACGGCGGGGTGTTATTGACTCCCTTTTAATAGAGTCTCCAATTCATCAAGACACAAATCCTTTTGCCCGGCGAGCAACCTATCGAGCAGAACATCAATAATAGTTTTTATCGGGTAACTGCCATCTGAGGAATCCTCTTTAGCCTCGAATAGGCAGAAATATCTGTCTTCCTCTTTACGTACGAACTCACAGGCCTGACAATCATTCCCAAGCAGCGGCATTTCCTGCAAAGGGCAAAAAATAAAATTCCCAAGTATTATAGGCCTTTCCAATTTCCTCATCCTTTTCTCCAGATTAAATCTCATTCGTCTTCCCTAATGTCCCGGTACTTCTGTCTAGTTTGTTCGGTATAAGTGAAAAGCGCCAGCATCATTTTATTTATAAATAAAACACTGCTTCTTATTTCCCTGATTCAACATCCGGCGACTAAATCCCTGCTATATTACAAATAGTCAAATCTATTTGCCGGCTATCCCAGCGAAGAACAAATAATTAAAAAGAAAATGTTTTTATTGCGCATCGATCCCGAATTGCATGATCAGTTAGAAAGATAGGCTCAGGATAATTCGCGTAGTATCAATGCTCAGATAGAATATCTTTTGCGGGAACCCCTTAGAAAGGCCGGGCGTCTGAAAACCATTGCCCGGGAGGTGGAACCGGGTGAGGATCAAGGAGGGGAATAGATAACTTCCCCTCCTTGGTTTACTTCTTATCTTAGGCGTATTCCCCTTCTTATCCGGATGTTTCCAGGCAAATTCCCCCTCCCAGTACTAAAACGACTTCCCGACCAGTCACGGCAGATTTCCTCCAGGGCAATTTTTAAATCCAGGGCCCTCCTGCCCGTATAATGGTGGGTTCGGACCATGGCGTAGCCTTGCTCAGCTATCTGCCGGCGCTTTTCCCCATGATGCAGGTAAAATTCAGCCTTTTCCTCAAAATCATATTCGTTAATATCAACAAAATGCACCCCCGGCAGAAAACCTAGATCCGCTAATTCTTGAGAAGCCGGTGCCAAAAGTAAAGTTTTGCAAGCCAATATTTCATAATATTTAGCAAGTGGGTAACGGTAGGTCGAATCACAACTAAGGAACATTTTCGCTCGGCTGATTTCCTCCGCATAACGCTTCCCTACCAAAGCCCCTTCATCGGCAGGAAAATTTTGGTAACCGGGGTGTTCCCGATAGACAAAACCTGGTTTACCTTGCATTCTTTCTAGTATCCGGCAACGCAAGGGGTATACCCATTCGTGTACAGCCCCCAGCATTAAATAGTCTATATCCCGGTGCAGGGCATAATCATAGAAAATATCTGTATTAACATGATGAGGAAGCCATCTGAATTTCGGCCAAAACTCAGGGAACCATTCGGAAAATTTATCGCGGTATATAGAAAATATCCCGGGCGGATTTATCTCCCTTAGCAAACTTCTACGGGCATCGGTTTCATAGTGCAAATCGTGTAATAAAACTGCCCAAGGGATTTTAAGACGCTCCAACCCGGTTATTTTAGGAGAATTAGTTTCCTCTAATTCATTAATGAAGACAAAATCTGGTCTTACCCTCTGTTGCCGGATAATATCATCGATATCCCCCGACCAATGCCAAAGCTGTATATCCAACATCTTTCCTAATTCCGTAAGCAAGTAATGGAAATTAGGCGAAAGATAACGGCTAAAATCACCCGTAGTTACTAATACTTTCATATCACCACTCCTTCTACATTTGCATCAATTGATCAAGACCGATAACCTCGTTGATGAATGAATCAGTAACTATCTTTCCGGTAACTAAGCTCTCCATGCCGGAACCGAGGTCTATGGCAACCTTTCCTAGGTGCCGGGCAATATAGGAAGATAGGATAACCGCATTCACCCCCGCACCTAAAAGACATAGATCAAAATCGTAGCGGGCGATTTGCTCCTTGGCCCAGGGTATTTCTTCAAATTCATAGATAGGTATAGCCGCCGCTATATCAAATTTTAAACGACGTTTCCATTTGGTATCTAATACTACTGCTGCCTGTTGCGCTAGGGCTCCAACCAACAGTATTCTCCTGCCGGCTAGTAATCGCTCGAACCTTTCCTTCTGTGAAAACATGAGGACCCGGCGCATATGAGCCTCAAAATAAAAACGCGGTCGGATTTGATGTAAGGCAAAAACCTTCTTAGTTAAATCATGGGCAACCGGTTCAATCGTATTGTATCCGACAATATCGGCGTTTTTCACCGCCTCCACCGCCGCGTCGCGAGCAGCAATATTGGGAAAACGCACACCTCGGTGCATAAAGCCTTCCCGGCTGCCCTGATTAGCTATCTCCGCCTCCCGATGATTCATAAACTCTTCCTCGGAGAAAAGAACATATTGGGCCATTATAAAAGCCTCGGTCTGCCCAATGGAAACTACTGCTAGCCCCTGTCTATTTACTAAAGCTGAATAGATTTTGTGCAATAACTGCGCCGAATTAAGCCAGGGTGTTGGGGAAAAGGAAGGTGCCGCCGGAGATTTTACACCGGAATAAGGAGTAGATCCGGGAAGCAAAGATATACGGCTACTTTTTCCTACCTTTATTCTAATTGACGAACTATTTCCCATCGGAATCACCTCCTGATTATATTATCAATTTATGTTAAAACCCTTCAGGTGTTACTTTTTTCCTTAATAATCTCCCTAATAGGGATAGTATTCGGTTTGCCTTTCATACTTGACTCCCCCGTCTTTCGTCCTTCGTTCCCCTACCTCTTATTTATCCATACCGCCATTCTTCATATATTCAATAGTACTACTTAACCCTGCCAGAAATGAAAAAGAAGGCTCCCAATTCATTAGTTGCCGAGCCTTCCCACATTCGAAATAGCTGTGCTCTATATCCCCGGCCCGCTCCGGCTGATAAGAGGGAGAAAGCCTAATAGATAACAATGAAGCAATATTCTTATATAGCTCGTTGATACTTCGCCCTATGCCGGTTCCCAGATTGAAAACCTCGTTTGCCCCCCTGGTCAGAGCCTGAATATTAGCCTCGACTATATCAGCTACATAAATAAAATCCCGGCTTTGTTCACCCTGTCCGAAAATGTTTGGGGCCTCCCCTCTGAGAAGGGAAGAAAGAAAGATGGCCACCACCCCTCCTTCACCATCGCTGCGCTGTCTTGGCCCGTAGACATTAGCATAGCGAAATATAGTATATTCCAGACCAAAGTTACGGGCATAATATTGAAGATAAACTTCGCTAAGGTATTTAGAAAGCCCATAAAACGATAAGGGCTTAGCCGGGTGTTTTTCATCGATACCTAAATATAAGGGCTCGCCATATATAGCAGCGGAAGAAGCGTATATCACCTTTTTCACTTGGTACAAACGGCAGTTCTCGTAAAGGTTGAGTGAGCCAACTATGTTTACTGCAGCATCTCTCACCGGATCTTCCCAAGATTCGCTTACACTAACCTGCGCCGCATGATGTATAAGGAAATCGGGTCTTTCCATCCGGAACACCAAGGAAATAGCCGGATCGCAGATATCCAGATGGTAGTAGCAGGCCTGGGGGTTTAGCAATCCTGGATCACCCGTGGACAGATTATCAATTATCACCACCTCATGCCCTTCATTTATGAGCCTGTCGCATATATGGGAAGCGATAAAACCGGCACCGCCGGTAAGCAATACCTTCATATTAAATTCTTCCTTTCAAGCCGAACCCGAGGTGCCAAATGGCGATAAATCACCGGGATAATTTGTGCTAGCCCCGGCGGCAGCCTTCCGCCCGCCGCCCCCATGCTTTTGCCTAAGCGGGGAAAAAAATAGGCTTAATGCATAGTATAGCTAGAGGGGCATTTACCTTCCCTATAATATGCATAAGGCGGCGGCAGTGATAAACGCAAAAGAAATTATCCGCCTGTCTATTTACATCAGGAAATATACTTGATCTGTTCTTTAATTCAAGAGGGGGGAATTTGGTGGGAAGCTTTGTCATCCATAAGGACGATTTTGCCGAATTAGCAGAAATAATCACCAGAATCAATTATTGCTTGCACAACCAGATAGGTTTTTCCCTGGTGCGTATAGGGGATGCTGAAAATCAGGTTATGGCCCAGGGTAGTATCATAGCGGAAGATAAGATATCCGATATATGGTGGGCGGAAGATGAAAACTGGACCGGTGTAACCTTGCCTAACTTTGCCGCCCGCGATCGCTTGCTGTATGCTGTCCGGCGGGCAGATATAGTAGGGGTACTCCATCAGGATGAAGCCTTTATATGGAGACCTTTAACGGAGGCGGTTTTCACCCATTATGGTATAAAACCACGACAACTATGCTATGCCTTCATCAATACCTATTTCTCCAAATCGGAACAATTTATTAGTTTGCTGCAGAATCACCGGTTACTGCTAATAGGCAAAGCGGCCAGCAACCTAGCCTTACTCCTGCGGGAGAAATACCGGATTGACATAGCCGGAATTCTTACTATCAGTAATTTTTCGGAATTGAAACGGGTGACGGAGGAATGCAAAAGAATAGATTTCGATTTAGCCCTTATCTCCGCCGGGTCTAATGCCGTAATGTTAGCGGTAGAACTGGCATCCTGGGGCAAAGTGGCTATTGACCTAGGACGGGGAATGCATATAGAATTCTGGGAGTAGTCCATTGTCATCCCAAGCTTGCGAGGAATCTTAACCCCCCGCAAATCATATCACTCGGGGGAAGATTGCCACGTCGCTCCGCTCCTCGCCATGACGGGTGGTCACTCCGCTCCCCGCCATGAACAATAGGTGAGTTTTCAGCAATGACCAGGACGTTTCCTTTCTATCTTATATTTTCCGGATTAAACTGGCATCCTATTACTGAATACTACACCTGGAAGAAAGGAGCATTACTATTTGGCTTCGTTTTCACCTGCCATTTGGCCGGAAATAGTTGGCCCAGACGGGATTTTAAACTGCCAAAAATGTGAATTGCATCACCAAAGATCTAGGGTAATATGGGGCGAAGGAAATCCCGAAGCGCCTATTGTGGTAATACTAGATAACCCAGGAGCACGCGAAGACAAAGAAGGAAACCCATTCCTCTGCGGTACAAGACAGACGCTCCAGTCAGCAGCGTTCCAAGCAGGGCTAAAAAGGGATGACCTGTATATTACCTATGTTTTAAAATGCCGCCCGGTGCGCCATTATGACAAAGAAATAGCGCGAAGTACCTGTATGAAGTACCTTTTGCAGCAAATCCAGGCGCAAAATCCCCTATTGGCCTTTTGCCTAGGCACTGTTGCCTTGCAATGGTTCTTTGATGATATGGATGCAAGTGTCAAGAAGCTGCGGGGTATGTGGCATAACATAAGGGGCATTCCCACATCCGTTACCTATCACCCGCTAGCTATCAGAAGGAGGCCTAATTTACTGTCCCGATTCATAAAAGATTGGGAGATGCTGGCCATGCGTTATAAGCACCTGTGACATGGGGACGGTCCTTTTGT
>CAYRCG010000095.1:0-1821 GCA_964422685.1 uncultured Syntrophomonas sp.
GCCTCTTCTTTGGCTAAAACCCAAGGAGCGGTTTCATCGATATATTTATTAGCCCGTGAAACCAGCTTGCGGGTGGCTAATATATATGAAGCAAAATCTAATTTCCCCAGCTTTTCTCCGGCTTCCGAGTAGGCTTCCCGGGCAGTCTGCATTAAATCCTCGTCCGGGGATTCCGCTACGGCGGGGGCGGGTATAACCCCGCCAAAATATCTCTCTATCATGGCTACGGTCCGGCTGATAAGATTGCCCAAGTCGTTAGCCAGATCAGAGTTTATCCGGTTTACCAACATTTCCTCTGAATAATAGCCATCCTGGCCAAAGCTCAGTTCCCTTAGAAGGTAGTACCGCACAGCATCGACTCCGTATTTTTCTACCAGGATTACCGGGTCGACCACATTCCCCTTGGATTTTGACATTTTCCCGCCCTCCAGCATTATCCAGCCATGAGCGCATACCTTTTTCGGCAAGGGCAAATCCAAGGCCATCAGCATTATGGGCCAAATTATCGCATGAAAGCGAATTATGTCTTTGGCCATCAGATGTACATCCGCGGGCCAATACTTGGCGAATTTTTCTTCGTCATCCATATAACCGATAGCAGTCAGATAGTTGATTAGGGCATCGAACCAGACGTATACTACATGTTTCCGGTTAAATGGCACCGGGACCCCCCAATGGAAGGTAGTCCTAGACACACAAAGGTCTTCCAAGCCCATCTTGATAAAGTTTACGACTTCATTGCGGCGGGATTCCGGCTGAATAAAATCAGGGTGGTCGGCGATATGCTTTAATAGACGATCGGCATATTTGGCCATATTAAAAAAGTAGCTCTCTTCCTTCAACAACTCTACTTCGCGGCCGCAATCGGGACATTTCCCTTCCTCCAGCTGTCTCTCCGTGAAGAAGGTCTCGCAGGGAGTGCAATACCAGCCTTCGTATTGGGAAATAAAAATATCCCCTTGCTCATAAACCTTATTAAATATCTTCTGCACCAATTCCTCGTGGCGGGTTTCAGTGGTGCGGATAAAATCGTTATGAGTAATCAACATAGTTTCCCATAATCGGCGGATGCTTTCTACGATACCATCCACATAATCGATGGGTTCCATCCCTTTCTCCCGAGCCGCTTTCTCAATCTTTTGCCCGTGTTCATCGGTGCCGGTCAGATAGAAAACGTCATAACCCTGCATTCGTTTGAAACGGGCCATGCAATCAGCAGCCACAGTGGTATAGGCATGTCCAATATGTAAATTGTTACTGGGGTAATAGATAGGAGTGGTGATGTAAAAACTATTCTTCTTCTGCACTTTATTTCCTCCCAAAACAATGATTAGCTATAGTTTACCACATAATTGCTCCCCTATCCCTAGCCTTTCTCATAGATGTAAGCGGGTTAGAAAATAATCCAAGGGCGGGGTGCTGCGTTTAAACCCCCATAAACCCTCCGAGGAACTCGTTCATCCTTTCACATAATCTGGACCCATTGCTAACTTGTGGCCCTATATAGGTCTTATTCCGGCCAATAATATACATAAATACCTATACTTCTGATAATATCGCAAAATATTTGGCCTATTTTGTCAGATATGCCTTGACTAATTCTGCCATCTTTGGTACACTCTTGTGGAGTTAAAGTGAAATTTTGGGAGGAGGGTTGAATATGCTAAAATCGACTGGTGTTGTTCGGAAAGTGGACGAGTTAGGCCGCATTGTGATTCCGATTGAATTAAGACGCACTATGGGGATAGAGGAGAAAGATGCACTCGAAATATATGTTGACAGCGAGAAAATCATCCTCAAGAAGTACGAACCGGCGTGCAT
>CAYRCG010000095.1:1921-8225 GCA_964422685.1 uncultured Syntrophomonas sp.
TTAGTTTGCCGAACCCTGTTTATTAGTTTTTCCCCCGGATCGGAAATAGTGGGCATTCCGGCATCGCAAAGCAGGGCTATGCTTTTCCCTTGGCGTAACAGATCTATTAAATAGTTCTCTTTTTCCTTTTTGCTATGTTCGTGGTAGCTTATCAAGCGGGTTTTTATTCTGAAGCGATTCAGCAATTTTACGCTCACACGGGTATCTTCGCACGCAATCAGGTCTACTTTACGCAAGGTTTTCAGCAGTCTGATACTAACGTCATCCAAGTTGCCGATGGGGGTTCCGCAGATATATAGTTTACCTTTTTCCAATATATCATCCTTACTTTGCGACCGGCTGTCCGATTTCGAGTGCCTAGTCATCAGTCTGTCTGACAAGATTTATACCATCCTCGTACTTCTTTACTGTAAACCCCAGGGCTTTCATAGACAAAAAGCGGCGGTAAAACAACCGAAGCCCTTGTCCCTCCCTTTTGTCCTTCCAGGAGCAACATTTTGGCCTTTCGCCCCGGCAACGAATAAACCGGCCTTATTCTACCCAAAGACAGGTCATGATCGGAAAAAAGCCGGAGGCTTTCCTGTAATCTTTCTGCATTCTGTATGAGACAGAAACACCCCCGGGGGGATAATAGATAGGCGGCAGCCCGAATAATATCCTTCAGCTCTACCTCCAACTCATGGCGGGCAATGGCTTTTTCTGCATTCGGGCTTATCCTGCCTTCCCCCTTCTTCCAGAAGGGAGGGTTAGAAATGACCAAATCCGCGCTCCCAGGGGATACATATTTCCCAATATCCCTAATATCAGCCTGTACTAATCCTATCCTACCCTCCAGATGGTTAAAAACAATGCTTTTCTGGGCTCTTTTGACCATGTTTTCCTGTATCTCGATGGCGGTAATACATAGTGAGGGGGAAAGGTAGGCTAATAGTAAGGATATTACCCCACTTCCCGCTCCTAGATCCACCGCCCGCTTTATCCCATCTAATAGGGGAAAATGAGCGAGCAAAACGGCATCCAGAGAGAATCGATATCCCTCTCGGGATTGGAATAGCTTCATGCCACCCAGCAGGAGATCGTCCAGGCTTTCTCCGGGGCTATCTGCCATAACATTAAATTCCCTCACGGATTACTCCTTATCCATGAATGCCAGGCAAAAAAGACATTCTTCGTCACGGCTATGTCCAAAAGCAACCGGGCATACATGGTAGCCTTCTTTATATACCTTTCCCAGGTTTTCATAGCTTTCTAATTCGATATCTAGTCGGGGAGGGGGAGTCTCCGGGGTTAATTGCGCCTTTTCCGCAGCGCTAATGCTTCTTTCCAGGTAAGTGACCCGCTCTTTTAACTGTCCTATCTCAAGAATCAGTTCCCGCATTATCATTTTTAGCTCTTGTATCGTTTTTTCCATTGCGGTTCTCCCCATTTGTTCTATTCTCATAAAGCTCTGATTCATATTTAAGGCAGCACATTAGACGACCACAAATACCTGAAATTTTAGCCGGATTAAGCGATAAATTTTGCTCTTTGGCCATGCGTATGGAAACCGGTTGGAATTCCCCTAAAAAGGAATTGCAGCACAGTATCCTGCCGCAGGCCCCGATTCCCCCCAGCATCTTGGCTTCGTCCCTTACCCCTATTTGCCTAAGTTCAATCCGTGTTTTAAAGATTGAAGCCAGGTCTTTCACCAATTCGCGGAAATCAACCCGCCCATCTGCGGTAAAATAAAAGATTATTTTACCGAGGTCAAAGGTATATTCAACATCGATTAAGCGCATAGGTAAGCGATGTTCTTTTATCTTCTTTTTACAAATAGCAAAAGCTTCCCGGCCTTTTTGCTGATTCTTTTCCCAAGTCTCGCTATCCTCGGGCTTGGCCTTACGGATCACCTTCCGCAAGGGCTGTACTATCTCTTCTTCATCCAGTTCTCTTTTCTCCATAGCCACAATACCGTATTCTACACCCCGGACGGTCTCAATAATTACCGGGTCACCTACTTCTAAATCATGACCTTCGCAGGCGAAATGGTATATCTTCCCCGCCGGTTTAAAACGGACACCGACTACCCAAACCAATAAGATTACCCCCTACGAATAATTTAATCTTCTGAATAAACCCCGGGATGGTTTACCATCATTTTTCCCGCTTTTTCTCTGAACCACAGCCGTTGCCGGAAAACAAAGGTATTACATCCCGCCTATTCCCTGTGTTATTCTGTAAATCAGGCATTGAAAGCCTGCCATATCTCATGAGTAAGGTTGATATTTATAATTAAGTTATTAACATTGCTGCGATAATAATTCTTAAGGCTCATTATCCTGTCCAAAGCAGCCGTAATACGCTGGGACTGTACTTTTTCTAAGGAAGCGGCTAACTCGGCGCTTTCCGGTAAAACCAATAATTCCACTTTACCAGTCTGTCGATAGATGTTAATGTCCCGCAATAAGCTTATTAATAGATTAGCGATTAGCTCGGGGGACTTTTCCATCCTTTCCGCTGAATTGTATACCCCGATAATTTCCGGCTGACTCAAATCCATAAAGATATCACGGCTAATCTCCCATACCTTATCATAGTCTTCTTCTTTTGCAAAGCATAGGGCAAGGGCTACGCTGCCTTGTCCCAACCGGGCAGCCCGAATCGCTTCAAAAGCACCTACACCCCGATTCAGCAGGATCTGTTCGATGTCTTTATCCCTTAAAGGACTGAAACGGATCACCTGACAGCGGGATACTACGGTTTCCGGGAGATTTTGATCATCAGCAATCAATATAATTATAGAATGCCCCGGCGGCTCCTCCAAGCTTTTCAGCAGGGCATTAGCGGCTTCATTACTCATCAACTGGCTATCCCGGACGATAGCTACTCTATGATAAGCCCGATAGGGCTTCAAACCCAGCCAAGGTTCGAGCTCATCTGTTATCTGCTCCTTGCTGATAACACTGCGCCCTTCCTCTTTTTCCAGGATTAATAAATCCGGGTGCAGCTTCTCCCGGAAGAAAACCCCGGCTTCTTTATCGTGCTGGCTGATAATAGCCTCGCCATAGGTCCGAGCATAGGACATCTTCCCTACCCCCGCCGGCCCTAAAAAGAGATAAGCATGGCTTACCGTACCTGTTTGCAGGCTTTTTTGCAGCATATCGCCGGCTCTTTCCTGTCCAATTAAAGAAGAAAAAATATCCATAGCCCCACTCCCTAATACGCTAAATCATCAAATCCACTAGGATACCTCTTATTTTATCCAGGCTAGCAAGAATCTCCGCCGCTTCCTTCCTTTTGCCGATAAAATCGTTTATTAGTTGTTCTACTTCCTGATCAACAACAGAAATAGTGGTTAATATGGTTCGGCCCCGGCGGTTGCGCCCCCTTTCCTTTTGCAGCAAAAAGGCTTTAGCTGTGGCCTCTTGCAGGAAATCTTTTACCAACCTTTTATATAGCATTAGTTCATGGAGGCTTACCCTGTGTTTTAGCTGCTCGCCCAGATTATCGAGTCTTTTAAGAATCTCTTGCATTCGTATTTGGCTTTCGGTTTCCCTTCTTTGGCTCAACTCCTGCTCGAAACTACCGGTATTTATCCGTTTTATTTCTCGGGAATCACTTTTACCGGATAGTGGGAAACCCCGTAATTCTTTTTTCCCCCGCTCAATTTTCATTTTTGTTTACTCCTTACCGTTCGGCATCTTATCCCCGGGCCGGCTCCAAAGACATAAATTCCTCAATAAGGTTTACGGCTTCCCGCAAAACCTTTTTAAAATCCTTCCCCGCGTCCAGAAGCTTAATACGCTCCGGTTCCTCCTGCGCTATTTTTAAATAACCCTCGCGCACCCGGGTTTGGAACGCTATTCCCTCTTTCTCTAAGCGATCAGGGATATCCTCTTTCTTTCTTCTTTGCCCCTCGCTAGGTTTTATATCCAGCAGCAGGGTTAAATGGGGTTTTAAACCACCGGTACAAAGTTGGTTTAGAGTCGTTAGAAATACCGGATCAAGCCCCCTTCCATACCCCTGATAGGCAATAGTCGAGTCCAGATATCGATCAGCCAATACTAGTTTTCCCTGCAAAAGAGCGGGGCGAATGAGCTCTTCCACCAGTTGGTTCCGGGCGGCAGCGTAAAGAAAAGCTTCGGTTCTGGCGGTTATCCTCCGGTTCTTCTCGTCTAGCAATATTTGCCTGATCTTCTCCGAAACCGTCGTGCCTCCCGGTTCCCTTACACTTATAATCGGAATATTACTGAAATAATGTTGTAAGCCCCCCAAAACGCTAGTCTTACCACAGCCATCGATACCTTCCAGGCTAATAAACAGTCCGGTCCGTTCCATTCCCTCCGCTCCTTTTCTTCCCCGTTCTTATACTATTATTTTAACATAGTTTAGAGAGGGGTCCCGGACCCCCTGTATCCTTTGTCCGGTTTTTTTCAAGTAGTATAAATAATCCAGCATAGTGTCATCTATCAATTCACCCGGCACCAAACAGGGAATCCCCGGTGGGTAAACCGCAATTATCTCACCCGCTACAGCTCCCCGGCACTCTTCCAGCGGTAATATTCCTTTTTTCGCCAGGCAGGCCTCCCGCGGAGTTAAAACCATAGCAGGGAGAGGGGGGATCGCCTCCTTTAAAGATATAGGATCATCTGTCTGGTAAATCCCGGCTAGTTCGTGCAAAGCCCGGTACAATCTTTCCCAGTCTTCTTTTAGATGAAAGATGGACATCATCGCTAAAATATAGCCCGGGGCAGCGAGTTCCACCTGGATCTGATACCTTTTCCGGAGTATTTCAGCCACTTTTATGCCATCGATTATTAAACCCGGGATAGAAATCCATAGCTTTAGGGGGTCAACTCCCGCAACACCGGGCAGGGCCGTTAATTCTTCCTCCTCAAAACAATGCAGACCTTTGATCCGGCTAATCCTCTTTTTGTAGTCCCGGGCGAGAAACCGGGCCTGTTCCAGCAACGAAAACCCTTCTTCCACCATAAGTTGCCGGGCCAGATCTATAGAGGCTAAGATAGGATAAGATGGACTGGTAGTAGTTAACAGACTCCAGGCGGTCGCTACCCGCTCCCCCTCAGCAAATCCCTTCGCTAGGTGGAGGCAAGCCCCCTGGTTTAACACCGGTAGAGTTTTATGTAAACCGTTAACAACGGCATCGGCGCCACTGTCCAGGGCAGGACGTGGGTATGCGGGATGAAAATAAAAATGCCCCCCGTGGGCCTCATCGACCAAAAATAGTTTACCCTTTTCCGTTAATAACGCCGCAATACTATCCAGATCGGAGCTTGTCCCAAAATAACTGGGATTACAAATAAAAACCCCTTTAACTTCGGGGTTTTTTTCCAAAAGGAAAGAGATATCATCGATATGGTTGGCCAGGGTCACCCCTAAACCGGGCGCCGGGCGTACCGGCAAATAAACAGGCCGGGCTCCGGATAACACCATGCCTCCATAAAAAGAGCGATGGGCATTGCGCGGTATTATAACTTCTGCGTCATCGGACAAAAGGGCCAGGAACAAGGCATGTATCCCCGAGGTTGCCCCATTAACCGAAAAAAAACTTTCCCCGGCACCGAAGGCTCGGGCTAAAAGCGAGCGAGCGCTTTTTATCGCCTGCAGGGGTAAATGCAAATCATCCAAACCCGGCACCTCAGTTAGGTCCAGTGCCGCCACCGCCTTTAAATCCTTCGCTAGGCAGCCTAGCCCCCCGCTATGCCCGGGCATATGCAGACGCAGGTTTTCTTCTTCTATATAAGCTTTCAGTGCCGAATATATAGGGGTTAACTCATGCAACACGTTCCACCCTCCAGGGTAAATAAGTTCCGCGGTTCCGACAAAAGACCTCCTGAACTCGCTATCTAATTTTACCCCACGAGACCGGAATACTCAAAATAACCTCGAATATTTTCTATTTAAAAAGGGCCTTTATCCTGCCCAAAACCTCATGATAGTTAGCCGATTCGGCAGTGAGTCTAATAATGGCTTCCTCGCATTTTTGGCAAAGGAAACTCTGCTTCATTATCATCCCCCCGCATATTCCCTCAGGAGGCACCTCATTACAAATACAACAACGGGGTAAAATAACTCCCTTGCTCTCTGCCTCAGGGATAAATGCCTTTTGAGTCAACATAGAATACCACCTTCCCTTTGAATCTATTATAAAATATGAATAATACCGCTAAAGTGTTAACTAAGAATGCGGAGGACGGAAGGCGGACTATACACGTTCCGTTCATCCTCATCATTGCAAGAATTCTCCCGGAAAATAATTAATCCTGGCAACGTCCTACTCTTCCACGGATATCCGCAGTACCAT
>CAYRCG010000096.1:0-8197 GCA_964422685.1 uncultured Syntrophomonas sp.
GATTTTTAGGGGGTTTATGTCATTGCGAGGAGCGGAGCGACGTGGCAATCTTCCCCTACTTGAAGCCCTTGTCCTGTGATTTTTCAAAATGCAGGTCCAGATCGATAAAAGAATAGACTTTAATGGGATGAGTAAAACCTTTTACTAATTCCTCACCTACATACTGTAAGGATGACTTGCATTCTCCCTCTGGCAGCAATACATAAGAACGCTCGGAAACTAGAACTAAGGTTTCGAAGAGCTTGGTTAATGCTTCGACCCGGGAGGCCAGGTTAGCATCCTCGCCTATCAAGGTATAATCCATCCGTTCCGGGCTGCCGACATTGCCTACTACTACCGGTCCGGTATTAATACCGACAGCCACCAGCAAAGGAACCGCACCCTGTTCCGCCCACTTCCGATTTAATTCTGCCACCTTGGTTTGAATCTCACGGGCTACCTTGACCGCCCTTTCCACATGATCCTCGAAATAGATGGGGGCCCCGAAAAAAGCCATAAGACCATCACCTAGATATTTGTCTAGGGTACCGCCATGGTTCTGGATAGAGTCAGTCATCGCGGTCAGGTATTCATTCAACCGACTGATTACATCCACCGGGTCCTTGTTTTCGCTGAAGGCGGTAAAACCGCGGATATCCGCAAACATGATAGTAACAACCTGTTTCTTGCCACCTAGGGAAATTTCGTCCGGATTTTTCAAGAGTTCATCTACCACATCTGCGGAAACATAGCGAGAAAACATGGCTTTGGTTTTGCGTCTGCCCAGTTCCGCCTGGATAAATTCACCGGCGGTCACTACCACATAAGTAAGCAAGATAAGGAAAAGTGGTGGTGCCAAGCTGAGCCATACATGCTGATACTCCCATAGACTATATCCCGAAGCGACAGTCACCAATGCTACCAGGATGGTCCCAATTAATCCTTTCCAGGGACCGCGCTCCTTTACCACCAGTGCAGTAAGAAGTCCTACCAGCAGTAGGAAGGCTATATTAAAAGGCTGATTGGCTGTTTGGTACCAGGCATCTTCCAAAAAAGTTTGGACAATTGAGGCATGGATCTCCACTCCCGGGGTATCCAAAGCCCCGCCTATTACCATATTGCTCGTGGTATAGGGAGTAGCTTTAAAATCATGATCCTCCGGTGTTATCGTGCCGATAAGTATGATTTTATCTTGAAAATAGCTAGGGGGGATTTTACCTTCTATAACATCGGCATAGCTGATGGTTTTAAAGGTGGCCTTAGGTCCCCAAAATTTTATCATAGCCTGGTTTAGGGGATTTATCGGTATGGCTTTTTTCCCTACGCGAAGTAGGCCTGTCTCGAGTTCTAGATCTTCGTAGTCAATGTTTTGGGCTGCCATAGCAGTAGCTATAGCCAGGCTGGGAAAGGGAACTTCAAAGCTATTCACATCTACTAAGGTAGAGCGTCTTACCCTTTGATCGATATCAGTTGGGGTGTTAACAAATCCTAGACCAGCAGTGCCGGCCATAAGTTCTGGCAGGGGGGGCTCGAAACCTTGAACAAGTTCACCATCCTCGTCTTCCCCAAAGGTGAATTTGGCGGCGAGTATAACCCGGCCATGCTTTTCAATAGCCCGGGCGAAGGCTTGGTCCTCCTGTTCCCCCTGGGCGGCATTGAAGGTAAGGTCAAAGCTTACGGCTTTTGCCTGTGCCAAATTTTCCAACAGCCGGGCGTGAAGGGAGCGAGGCCAAGCGGGTGGCCCCAATCGCGAGATAGAGTTATCGTCAATGGCTATTATTACGACATTCTCACCGGGAGAAGAAGTCCCCTTAAAACGGAAAAAAGCATCGTAAAGTCCCAAGTCGGTACGAATAAACAAGCCCAGCATTACTGCAGCCTGTATAAGCAAAAATAGCAGGAAAGGCATAAAGAACTTTAGGCGGTAGATGTCAGCGAGTATTCTTTTCGGATTCTTTTTTTCGGTCGATTGGGATTGTATTATCGCCATAACGCCCTTTCCCCAATTTAATTCCGATTCCGACTATAGCATTAATAGCCTATTAATCCTGTAAGACATTGCGGGGGAAATAGGTCTTGATACAGATGTTTTCCCCATCCCAGTAGGCTATTTCAGGATGGGGAATTTTATCGGCGTCTTCCGGAGAACGGGAGAGCCGGTCACCAATCCTAATCTGCCCCGGGGTAAGGCTAAGGGCAAAAATACGGCAATTCATATCGCCATAACAACCAGCATGAACGATTCCATTTAGTCTACCTAGGACGATTATATCTCCGGCAGCTAATATTTCGGCGCTTTCATGCACATCGCCCCAAATGATTACCGAGCCTTCCGAATGTAATTTTTGGCCGCTTCTTAAGTTGCGGTAGACGACCAGGTCCTTCGAGGTGCTTTTGGCTTTAACCGGCACTTCACGATTATTCATGATCATACCATGTTGCAAACAAAGTTCCTGCAAGGAAGCAATTTGGGAATGGCTTAGTTTTTTTAGTCCTTCCCCCCTAAACAAGACTTGAGAGCCATTAAACAATTGCTTATTTGTACTCAGTTTTTCTGCCAAAAAAGCTCGGTATTCAGCAAAAGTGCCTGAGCCGAAGACAAACACCAGATTGGTATTTAAGCCTTTTATTTTTATCATGATTAATATTACCTGCCCTTTAAAGGTATATTTATATCTAGGGCCGAGTGCCGGCCCTCGCGGATTATCTTAACTTCCGGGCGCCCTTCTATCTCCACATGGCGCGTAATAACCTCAAGGATTTCCTCCTTAAGTGTTTCCATTAGCAGGGAGGAGGTGCCAGTCCTGTCATGGGTTAGAACCACGCGTAGGCGATCATTAGCTTGCTTACGGCTGGAACTATCCTCAAAGATCCTTTTTAGAAAACTTAACACTTTAATCCCTCCTCTATTGCTTGGAAAATAGATTGCGTCCTAGATTACGGATTCTTCCCCAGAAGGAATCTTCTTCAAAATTGGGGAAATCAATTTGTTGACCTAGAAGGCGGTGGGCAATGCTATTAAAGGCGAGCCCTGCCTCTGAACGCTCATTTAATACTATAGGCTCACCTTTATTGGTAGAAATAAGCACCTTCTTGTCTTCGGGGACTATGCCCAGCAAGCCGATGCCGAGGTGTTCCATTAAATCGTCTATGCTTAACATATCACCGCTTCTGACCATATTGGCTTGCAGGCGGTTTATGACCAGCATTATATCCTTAAACTGCGCTGATTCTAACATACCAATAATACGATCTGCATCCCTAACAGCGGATACTTCAGGATTAGTTACTACTATAGCCTTATCAGCCGCAGCGATAGCATTCCTAAAACCTTGTTCTATACCAGCAGGGCAATCGATAAATATGTAATCGAACTCCGGTCTAAGCTGTCGGCATATTTCTTGCACCTGTTCGGGGGTTATATCGTCTTTATTCCGAGTTTGCGCTGCCGGCAACATATAAAGTTCGGGAAAGCGCTTGTCTTTTACTAGCGCCTGCTTTAAAGTGCACTCACCTTCTATAACCTGAACAATATCATAGATTATACGGTTTTCTAGGCCGAGGATTAGATCTAGCTTTTTTAATCCGATATCCAAATCCATAACGGCGACTTTATAGCCCTCACGAGCTAAGGCACTAGAGACATTGGCAACTGTAGTAGTTTTACCAACTCCGCCCTTGCCCGAAGTCACTACTATTACGGTACCGTTTGTAGTTGTTTTTTCCATGTGGAAATGGCCTCCCCCATTCTAATAAATAAATTCTCGAATGGCGATTAATTTAGGATAACCTGCAATTATCATCCTGAAGGCTACTAAGGGACTTGCCAAAAGGCTAGCATTGAAGAACCTTATATAATCTAGCCCAGGGAAGATGACAAACGCTATCGTTTGCCATTGCAGGCGTAGCGAGGCAACCTATGTTTCATTGTTTACCTAAATCCGCCATCGAAGGTAAAGATTCTACTTTATTGTAAATGATATTTGTGCGGGAATAAACCGCTAATTTATAAAAGTGATGTGGCAGGGAAGCAAAAGCAAGTTTTGACATTTTAAAGAATAGCGGTTAGAGGGGACTAAAAGGAGGAAAAACTAAGGGTTTCGTAGAATAAGTTAATAGTGAATTATGGTGAATTGAAATATAACGGGGGAAAGAATAATAGTTTAGAGGAGGACGATACTATGGCAGATAAGTTGCATATTTTCGCAGTATCTGATTCAGTTGGCGAAACCGCGGAAAGAATTGCTGTGGCTTCAGTATTACAATTCAAGCTCGATCGGAATATTACTCGTTTCTCCAGGGTTACCAAAGAAGAGCAGGTGGAAAAAATAATTGAACAAGCTATTGAAAACGATGCAATTATTATTTACACCATCGTTAAACCGGAATTATCGCGATTTCTCGATGAAAGCGCCCGGATAAAACAGGTCATTGCGGTAAATGTTATGGCCCCTCTATTCGATGCCATCCAGTTTAAAACCGGGCAAAAACCGGAATATATTACCGGTTTGACTCATGCGCTGGATGATCAATATTTTAACCGCATGAAGGCAATAGAATACGCCATTGAACACGATAACGGACAGAATATCGATACTATTCGCGATGCAGACTTAATAGTCTTAGGGTTGCCTAGGACTTCTAAAACCCCACTGGCGATGCATTTGGCCAATTTAGGGATAAAGGTAGCTAACTATCCCATACTTATGGACACCGAGATTCCGCAAGAAATTATTGACCTTAAGGGCCGGGTTCCGATGGTGGGGCTTACCATCGATATAGATACCCTTATGGAATTACGCAAAGAAAGATTTAGGAGTTTTGACCTGCCTGTTGATATCGAGACCTTGGATGATTTGGTTGCGGAGGAACTGGATAACGCTTATAGGATTTATGCCAGACTAAAATGCCTGGTAATTGATGTTACCCTCGATGATATCGAAGAGGTGGGTAATACTATAACGCATAAGTTTAACTTGCCTTTACGCATCACTCACCACAGATTTTAGAAACACTAAGGTGCATCTTCGGATAATTCAATCATTATACAAGAACCAAGAACAGGGAATGACTAATTTTAGGTTATTCCCTGTTCATCATTTACGCCCTCAGGCTATATGATTACATAAAATTAGGATTAGGGGAGATAATATTTAGAACAAAAGTTTAACTCCTGTCGGAGAATTGTTTATAGCATACAAGAGTTTATCCACGGGAAAACCTAAGGAGGAAAGATAATGCATAACAAAACAGGTAAGATTATGACTAAGGGCGACTTTTTGCAAAATAGTCTTTATTCCAAAGAGGAATACGAAGGTTTATTAGTGAGTGCAGATAGCAATCAGGGAGTTTACAATATCGGAATTGAGTTAGGCAACAACCAGATACTTTTAATAGACCAGGCTAGAGATAGCGAAGTCCATGAACGGGTCCATATGTGGATGCCGCAGATACAGGAAATACAAAGAAGATATGGTTATGGGGGGGATTTGGCTAATTATTCCCAGTCCTAACCCGTTATTAAAGTAATATTGAAAGGAGGAATTATGTAATGTCAAAAGTTGAGGCTTATGAAACTCCTATAATGAGTCTGGAGGAATTCAATGTCGGGCTATTGGAAAAGGATCGCATTCCCGGTTTGCTTATCCGTTCCGACGAGCAAGGCTTCTATAACATAGGGGTGCAGATTAATGAACGGGAGGTAGTAAAGGTGGCATCAGCTATGGAAGATGACGCCATGTATAAAATCCAATTCTGGGCAGACAAAATCAATCAGATTAAAGAACAATACAAAGAGCGTGAACCGCAGCTTAAATAAAGAGGGGATGACATCCCCCTATAATTTTCACACATAATCCCTCCCCTGTTCTATAATAATGTAATAGGGGGGGGTTATTAATGGATTTTTATCATTATATAAGGTTTCCCATACGGGACAAAGATTGGGTCAAAAAGATCCTTCTGGGTTGTGTGATTTCTATTGTTCCGGTTCTTAACATTCTGAGCTTTTGTTATTTCGTGGAATGCATGAAATACGGCATAGCAGGCAGGAAGCGCTTACCTGATTGGGAACGGTGGGAAAGTTTTGTTCGGGAGGGCATTGCGGCCTTCTTAATAGCTTTGGGGTACTTACTGATCCCGTTAATTTTAGCCTTTCCCCTTTTGCACATTCCCTTGGTAGGGGGCTTTCTTTTATCTATTATTATACTAGCCATTGGCCTAATAATCCCCTTATCCATCGCCAACTATCTGAAGGCGCATTATCCTATGGATGCAATCAACATCAAGGACATATTTTTCACGCTAGGCCGGGTTGCTTCCGATTATATACCGGCTTATTTTGCGGCTATATTTTATACGGCATTGGGGTTTACTATTATATTGCTTTTTCCCTACCTATCATTCTTGGGGGTATTACTGATGTTCTATTGCGGGATAGTTTTTTTTCATTTTACCGGCAGTCTAATCGATTCATGCCCTTGGACTGAATAGTTTGTAATCGGACTGAGAGGCCTCGCCCATCATTAAATCGGTGATGATGACCCCCGACCGGAAGGAGGGGTAATTATACCTTTACCCAACCCTTGGTAAAAAGGAAATGTAGTATAAGACCGGCTAGGAAAGCCACGGCAGGATTAACGGCAATACTCACAATTAGAACAACGGCAAAACAAAACAATGATTCCCTATCGCCAAAGTCTTGAACCCCCCGGACTAGATCAACTCCGCTAAAAAACAAAAGACTGCCCAGTACAGACTGGGGGATAACCTGCAAAAGATCGACCCCTGATGGTCCCAAAAACACGCCGGTAAACAGTAAAATTAACCCCATCAATATTGGGGTAAAACCGGTTCTGCCACCAAAACGGTAGTGTGCAGCCAATCCGCCACTACCATGGCACATGGCAAAGCCCCCTAGGGGAGCGGCTAATAGATTGCCTATGCCCAGGGTAAGGCAAAGGTTTTTTTCGTTAACCTTTTCCGACTGTTCCGGAAAAAGTTCGCGGGCCAAAATGGCTGTAACTAAAACAGAATTAGTTAGGGTAAGGGGTAATTGCGGTAAGTAACCCAGGGTAAAACCCCGTATAAAGTCTGTCCAGGCGGGTAAAACCAAGTGCGGCCAATATAATCCGAACTGCAAACCGGGCCAGTGAAGCCCCGGATGCAGGACGAATGCTAGCAAAGTGCCACCTACTATACCGGCGATAGAAGCCGGGAATCGGCGGCTCTGAAAAAGAATAAGCATTAATAGTATTATGATGAGACCCAGTTGCAGATCAGTTTTTATATATTTTATACCCAACATGGCCAGACTAACACCTAAGCCGACCTGAATGCCAAGTGTTATGCTATCTGGAGTAAGGCTAGCCAGTCTGCTAGCCAAACCAGTTACGGCCAAGACGAACAAAGATATGCCCATCATAATTCCCGCTGCAGCTACTTCTCCGGCTGTCAAATGATGTACTAATACGGCAGCCCCAATGATTTTCATAGGTTGAACCGGGATCGGGATACGATAAAAATATCCGGTGAAGATGTACATCAAGCCGAAAGTTGTAAGGATGCTGCTAGCATCTAGTTTGCCGATAATAATTGCTCCTATAATATAGGGAAGGAAGGTTCCCAGATCAGCAATAGCACCAGATAGTTCACCTTGAAATTCAGAAAAAGTCTCAATCTTCATTACATATATAACTCCTTATATTATGGAAGATTCATATCGCAGAACCTAGGTGAGAACCTCCCTATCTATCAAGCGGCGATAAGCCTTAATTCGATAGAATTAGTTGTTTGTCGCGCCCCGGAGGAAATGCCACGCAGGTTCATTATGACATATTTATCAGGAAACATTACATATAATAATTACTTCCGCACTATTCAGCCGGGCTGTTATCCAACCGTTAGCCCTTTTATTTCTTATAATATTATTATAATAATTCTTCTGCTATTTCCCTTCAAAACCGTATGAATACTTGCGAATATATTAGGTATTTAAACAAAACACGCTTGTTCTTAAACCGGCATATATACTAATTATATCCAAGTGTTCTTGAAATGTTTTCTTTAGGTTAAGGGCAAGGTTGCTCCATATTTGATGTTGACATTTGTCGATGGGGATGATATTATAATTCTTGCACGCAAGCCGGAAGCTTGCAGGCGCAAAGTTCTTGATAAAACTGAACAGCAAGACTAGAAGTGCGAAAAAAGTTAGAAAGTT
>CAYRCG010000097.1:0-2778 GCA_964422685.1 uncultured Syntrophomonas sp.
ATTATGGTTTTAGCCAAGATATTAAGCTCATCAATCATTTTAGGAACTATTTCTTTGTATATGGAAGGCTGCTCTTCCCCCGATAAATTAGTCTGTCCTCGGGCATCGAGCAGCCCCCCCAAGACTCCCCCGCTTATCCGGGCCTTGGTCTGGCTGTCGTTCCAAACCAGCATATACATGCCTTGGTTATCCTTCTTCTCCGACAGCCCTATGTAATCTACGCCCTGTACCAGCATTCTATCGGCTAATTGCACCGCTATCATGCCGTTTTTGTCGTTTAAAACCCTGACTTCGGCGATCTCGCTCAATTGTTCCAGGAGTAAATCTCTTTTGTCCTTCAAATCATTAGGCTGCTTGCCGGCATTGATAACTGCCGCTATCTGCCGATTAAGACCTGCTATCTGCTGGGCCAGCGAATTCACATCATGGGACTTGATTTTAATCTGATCGTTTAAATCCACCCGCAGGTCTTGCAACTGGCTATAGGTATGGTTAAAAACCTCGGCCAGCGCCATACCCCTTTGCACCACCACCGAGCGCACCGATTCGCTTTCGGGATGCAGGGAAAGTTCCTGCCAGGATTCCCAGAACATATCCATGACCCCCCGCAGGCCTTCCTCCGAAGGCTCATTCAGTATAGCTTCTACCCTGTCCAGGGTCTCTTGCATGGATTGCCAGTACCCTGAAACCTTAATCTCATTCCTGATTTGGGAGTCGAGGAATTCATCCCGTATCCTATTTACCTCCACTATATCCACTCCGGTGCCCAGTTGCCCTACGCGGCTGGCATTATTCAGCATAGGGGCGTGATAAGGACTGGTGGTTACTATGCCGGGCATCTGCCGGGAATAGCCCGGAGTATTAGCGTTAGCTATATTATGCCCGGTGATATTGAGCGCTGTTTGGTGCATCAAGACCGAGCGCTTACCGATTTCTATGCCAAAAAAGTTACTCATAGCCAACCTCCGTTACTATCTGGTCTGTTAATAATGCTGCCCTTGTCATAGCGAGAAGCAAAGCGATGTGGCAATCTTAATCTTCAAACATAGTCTGATGGTTTTGTGTTCCCCTCGCGCCTCACCCGCCGACTAAACCTTTTTATCCAGAAGATTCAGTCTAGGGCGGAATGCGGATTCATCCGAGTTAAGACCTTTATTCGAATAAATCCCGGCTGTATCCCCGTTGAACAGTGACTGTATTTCCCCGACGAACACTAGGGATTGCTCTATTAATTCATTATTGTGAGTATTTATAGCTTTCAGGCGGATTATAGAATAATCCAGCTGTTTAACAACTTCCTCCAATGCGGGGTATATCTCCGGGTAGGTTTCCCTGGTCCGGTCCAAAACCTTCTTGGCACTGAATTCCCCCGGCTGTAAATCCAGTAACCCGGCTAATCTCTCCTGTAAGTTAAAGCGGGCACCTTCCAAATTATCTAGATTGGATACCATGATGCCCTCTTTTTGAATCAGACTATCTAATTCCTTAACTTTGCCCGTTATGATCAGCTTCTGCTTCTCTTCCCCTAATTCGGCTAACTTCTCGAGAAGCTGATTTTGCCTAGCTATGCTATCGATAAAGTCTTGCAAGATCTTCTTCAAGTCTTTCACTGCTTTCTGTATTAATCATCTTTTATCACCTTACCCGGGATGATTTGATTCCGCGGCAAAAGGTCAATCTTCGAGATTCATTCCACTATATCCGGCATAGCGATTAATTAATGAACAAAATGTGTTGCGATAGGTCGATGCGGAAAATTTAGCGCGGAAGAAACAAGGATACTGATACTGAGCCAGAAAAGGTGACTGCAATTATGCCTAGACGACAAATTTAGGGATTACCCTGCCCTCATCCCTTGTGCCCCGCTTTGCTATATTAACCTGTCCACCAGAGCCCTTTCTATCATCTTTTCCGCCACCTCATCGTCAGATAAAGTATAGGTTCCGGCAGATATCTGTTCCTGCAGCTCAGTTACCTTATCCAGCCGGATATCATCGGCTTGCCGGGCAGCCTGCATCGCCCTCTGTCTGAGCTTGCTTTCCCGGGACAGGGCTAATTCGTCCGTACGGGCAGTTGCCTTCGCCGCTTGGGTTTTTTCTACCTTGTTATCGTTTTTGTTGTAAACCTTTAAAATATTTAATAACTGGGTTTTGGATATTATCATTTAACCTCACCTCAGAGCTTTTAATAACAGCATCTATTTATATTTTCGCAAAAATAGAGCAGCGGCTTAATGGCCCCTGCTTGCAATTACGATGTATTTACTTTGTTTTTTGCCCTTTTTCTTCTTCAAGCTATGTTTATAATTAAGCAGATGAAGACGGTAAAGGATAAAGGTAGCTGCTTCCTTATTCCGACGAGATATTTGCTAGAAAAAATCTTTATCTTTGATATGCATTTTGTCTCTCACCCGGCTACGGGGTTCTTTCTTTGCCTCTTCCCCTTTGTTTTGGGGAAGATGCCCTTGAATCTCGGCATTTACTTCGTTTATACAGTTAGCGCAGAAGCGCCCAGAATCAATAATTTGTCCACATCTCTCACAACGCAAGCTGGCGGTTAAGCCTTTTGTATGTAACCTGCCATCCCTTAGGAACTGCAGTATCTTGTCTTCTTCCACCCCGGTTTCCTCCGCTACCTCGATTACCCCCGCCCCGGGGTTGTCACGGACATATCTTCGCACTACCTGATATTCGTCTTCCTCTTTTTCCAAACACTTGGGGCAAATGTTACGGCCCATATAGGGAAAAACCCTTCCGCACTTAGAGCAATTCCGCAGAT
>CAYRCG010000097.1:2878-8153 GCA_964422685.1 uncultured Syntrophomonas sp.
TCGTCGACCAGAAGTATTTTCTTGCCCTTTATTTTTTGGGGTGCGGCTACCTGAAAAGCACAGAGGAGATTCTTTTCCCTTTCTTCCCGGCTTAATTCCCGCTGGGAAGGGGTCTCTTTTATACGCACCAGAATTTTTGAATCCATCGCCACTTTAATCTTCCGGCTGATCCGCCGGGCTAAAAGTTCTGTCTGGTTAAAGCCCCTTTGTTTTAGGTTGCCCAATGAAATCGGCACTGGCACGATAATATCCAAGGGCCAGAAGCGCTCCTCACCCTTTATCACTTCCGCCATCATATCTCCCATTCTTCTCGCCAAATGCTTCCTCCCTAGGAATTTAAACACTTTGACCGCGATTCGAAAAGGATCCTCATAGGGTCCGACCGCCCGGGCAATACTGAAAGGCGGAGGGTTTTGGCGGCATTCCACACAAAGGCTCTCTCCCTTTTCCAGATATTTACCGCAGTGATCACAGATGGGCATAATCTTTTTCAGGCGTTCCATTTCGCCCTCACATTTAGGGCACCAGGGATGCCTACTGCTATAATTTCCGGCTTCCCGACAGACACAACAAGTAGTTTGCGGGAATATAATATCCAGAACCAAGTCAATCATTTCCTGCACCTCAATATAATCTGCTTATATTATTTTTCAAAATGTTTGTCCTCTTAGTGGGTTTTTGCAGATATAAGGCGTTAACAGGAATTGTAATTTAATTACTATAGCATAAAATATTTGTAATGTTGCTGCGTAAATTGTATTAACCGCCATAACCTCGCGACCTGGGCAATAACGAATCAACCTTTGTCTGCATTCATTGGTAATAATTGCTGCCTATTTACCACCAATAATCTCCATGACCTGGAGGCCATAAGCAATGATGAAGGAAGCGGGGAAGATTCCTCGCTATGCTCGGAATAACAGATTAATTACCTTGGCTACGGCTACCCACCTGTCATTCATTGCGAGGAACGCAGCATCCACCCCGTCATTGCGAGGAGCGAAGCGACGCGGCAATCTTCCCCCCGAAAAGCGTAGCGCCCTCCGCACCTGCCCTTTATCCCCTACGTCTAAGCCCTCTCCGTAAGGCTTAGACATAAATAGCGCTCTGTTCTATTTCTATAATAATCCCTATCCGCTCTAAATTTAAAGTCTTTTATTCTTTTAGGGCTATTTCTCCGGTAAGCGAATATAATCGCCAGCATTATAAGCAACCAGAGGGCTAAGCTCAAGCTTTTTAACAAAACTAGCACAAAATAACCCCCTTCCAACATATTAATATATAATATGCAGGGAGAAGGGTCCTTGATTACTGAGAATATTTTGCTATTTTGTTACATCCAGTACTATGCAGGCCATGCTATTCTTCATTAACTATGCGGTTTTTCAAAGCATAGATAGCCGCATGGGTCCTATCCTTAACCCCTAATTTGCGAAAAATACTGGTTAGGTGGTTCTTTACTGTCTTTTCGCTGATGAACAAAAGCTCCGCCATTTCTTTGTTGGTATTTCCTTTCACCAGCAGGGAGAGGACATCCTTTTCCCGCTTAGTCAAGCGTATTTCATTTTTACGGTTATCTTTCTGACGCAATTCCCGGACTAAACGATTGGCTACTCGAGGGTAGATCACTACCTCCCCGTCCATTACCCGGTGGATGGTATCCACCAGTTCGCTTCCAGCTACATCTTTGAGGATATAAGCGGAAGCCCCGGCTTTAATCATGTCAACCACCTCTTGCCCTTCATATACAGTAAGGGCAATAACCCGCACCGTAGGCAGTTCCCTTTTTATTACCTCGGTGGCCATAATGCCATCTGTCCCGGGCATGTTTACATCCATGATGACGATATCCGGCTTTTCTTTACGGGCTATATTTATTGCCCCTTGTCCATCCCCTACTTCATCAATAACCTTGATGTTGCTGTCCAGTTCCAATAGTTTCCTAAGCCCTTCCCGTACTAGAATGTGGTCATCAGCTATTACCACCCTCGCCTCTCCCATTACTTTCCCCCTCTTCCCATGGTATCGTAACTATTACCTGGGTCCCCGTACCCAATGAGGAAATAATATCTATTTCCCCTCCGAATATCTCTACTCTTTCCTTCATGCCTATGATTCCGTAACTTTCTTTACTGGCGGCGCAGCCTTTGACATCGAAGCCTGCGCCTTCGTCTTTTATCACCAGCCGCAGATGCTTTTCGGTGTTTTCTATTTTAACCATAGCCCGTTTAACCTTGGCGTGTTTTTTTACATTAGTAATAGCTTCCTGAATCAGACGGAAAAGGGCTATTTCCATAGAAAAGTCGTAATCCCGCTCCTTGCCCAGCACTACAAAATCGGTGGTAAAATCGTAGCGCGCCTCATATTCACCGAAAAACCCTTTGAGAGTCTGATAAAAACTATCACCCCGAACCGACAAGGGCTTCAAATCAAACATTATGCTTCTTATATCTGCCAGGCTTTCCCGCGCCATAGCCTTAATACTATTTATCTCATCGCTTATGCTTTCTTTTTCCTCGTAACCGGGCTTAGAAATCAGGTCCAAGCGAATCAACATGCTCACCATATTTTGTGCGGGACCGTCGTGTAGTTCCCGGGCGATTTTTCTCCTTTCCGCTTCCTGGGATTCGATAACCCATAGTCCCATCTGCTGTTGGCGCTGAAATTCTTCGATACCCGCACCTATTTTTTCGACATTTCCTTGCAAAAGCTTTAATGCTAGGCCCGTACTGCCAAGGAATCCATCAGCTTTGAGCGCAATGGCCTTGAAGCGTTTTATGTTCAAATCTAGTTGGTCCCTATGCCTGCGCAAGTAGGTTTCTTTCTGGCGCAAATCCAGTAAATCGAGCTGCAGCACCCGGGCTTTTTCGTAGGCCTCCCTTATATCGATTTCAGAAAATGACAAAAAACTTCGGCTGACTTCCGTCAGCCTAAGGCGCGCGAATCTTTCTAATTTTTCGTATTTTTCCACCTCTGCGATGATATTTGCGGTCTCTCGGTTTGTCTCCTCCCTCTCGAGCTCCAGACGCATACATTCCTGGTAGCAATCTTGGGCGATATCGTAAATATCGTGGCGGCCTTTTTCTAAAGTGTCCACCAAGTGCTTTAGTACCTCTTCTAATTGTCCTAGTTGCAAAGGGTGTTTTTCCTCACTCATCGTTTTCTCCTCAGCCAGCTATATTGCCTTATATTATAGAAATCTGTTGCCGTGCATCAGTTGTCATCCCGCACCCTGCCCTTCGGCACTCTTTCATCACTTTGCCTCACGCCCGGGGAAGATTGCCACGTCGCTGCGCTCCTCGCAATGACAGGAGCGATAATCCGAGAACGGCCCCACGTCATTCCGGGCCCCCATTGTCATTGCTATGAAAGGGGTTTTTAGACGCAGATTTACGCTGACCCTTCAGACGCTGACGGGCGCGGATAATATCTCTACTATTAAACAGCGAATTCCCTGACCCTTTTCGTTTACCGTGGTGCACATAGTGCGTGAAAACTCCGAGCCGGCGAGGAATCTTTACCCCGTTGCGGCTCCTGCGGCCTTAATCGCTAAAGTTAATTCCCCCGCTATCCTATCCTTGGGCTCCTATACGCACATAAAGGAAATCTTTGATTACATCAACGATGCGGACGGCCGCCTGCCCGTCCCCGTAAGGATTAATGGCACGGGCCATCTTCTCATACTCCCCCTGATTGCTTAGAAGCAGCCGGGCCTCTTTATAGATTCTATCCCTAATCGTGCCTACCAGTCTTACAGTCCCCGCTTGCAAGGCCTCCGGCCTTTCAGTAGTATCCCGCAGAACTAAGACCGGTTTACCCAGGGAAGGAGCTTCCTCCTGCATTCCGCCGGAATCAGTTAACACCATATAGGAAGAATTCATCAGGTGGGCAAAGGGCTCGTAATCCAGGGGTTTAATGAGATAAAACCGTTCCTTCCCCCCCAGCATTTCTTGGGCTAGCTCCCGGACCACCGGGTTAAGATGCACCGGAAAAACCACCGCAATATCCGGATATTCATCCACCAAATCTATCAGCGCTTGGTAGATTTCCCGCATAGGCCGCCCCCAATTCTCCCGGCGGTGGGTGGTAACCAGTAGTAGACGCTTAGATAAATCAATTTCTTCTAATTCAGCCGGGAGTTCATAGTCAGGGCGGATAGTAGCTAGCAGGGCATCGATAACCGTATTGCCGGTAACCCATATTTTGAAACTGCCGATCCCTTCCTGCAAAAGATTCTCCCGGGCGGTATCGGTTGGGGCAAAATGCAGCTCTGCTAGGCGTCCTGCCAAACTACGGTTCATTTCCTCCGGGTAGGGTGAATAGCGATTCCTGGTACGCAAACCGGCTTCTACGTGGGCTACCGGAATCCTTTGATAAAACGCTGCCAAGGCTGCCGCAAAGGTGGTAGTCGTATCGCCGTGCACCAATACTAACTCCGGCTGCTCTTTCGCCAATATTTCCTTCATCCCGTTTAGGACCCCGGTAGTGATACTGTAGAGGTCCTGTTTCTCCTCCATGAGGTTTAGGTCATAATCTGCAGTAATATTGAATAGCTTTAAAACCTGATCCAACATCTCCCGATGTTGTGCGGTTACCGCCACCACCGTCTCTATGTCCTTTACCTTTTTTAATTCCCTTATCACCGGAGCCATTTTTATGGCCTCCGGCCGGGTTCCAAAAACCGTCATTACTTTTCCTAAACGCATATTTATTCTCCTATTTCCTGAGTAAAGACACCGGAAGTATATTTACAATCTTGAAAACCAGGCAGTTTTTTAAGGGGAATTCTTGGTAAGCTGTGTTATCCAGCCGTTTTTTAATGCGGTCATAATACTCCCCTTCCTGCGGGTCAGCACTTAATTCCACATAGACCCTTATCCCATCCTTGCTTTTTTCATTATCGGTCAGCAATACCATAAAAACCCCTTTGCCGGTTTCTTTTAGATTGGCATAGGTTTTTTCCGCCCCGAAACGGGCGCAAATAATAGTGTCATCGCCTATCATTTCCAGCACAGAAATTACGGCGATATTTACCTCATAATTACGGTCTACCGTGCTGAGGGTGGTGGAAATATAGTTAGCGTTAATTAACTCGCGGGCCTTCTCTAACAACCCTTTGTCCATCTATAATCATCCCTTTCTATGCATTTTCATTTCTTATTACGCCCGGACTAAGGACGGGGGGTTCAAATCCCGGCACTTGTTATTCCGCACCCTGTTATTGCTATGAAAGGGGTTTTTAGACGCAGATTTACGCTGACCCTACGGGCGCTGA
>CAYRCG010000098.1:0-8086 GCA_964422685.1 uncultured Syntrophomonas sp.
GGAGATATAATTCCCGAGATAATCGCTTCCCTCCCCGAGAGGAGAACAGGGGGGGAACAGCCGATAAGACCCCCGGAAAGCTGTCCGGCATGCGGCAGTAAGGTGCTGCGTTTGGCCGGAGAAGTGGCCTATCGCTGCGAAAACATCAATTGCCCGGCTCGGCTTAAGGAGAGCCTTATTTTCTATGCTTCCCGCGGAGCTATGGATATAGATGGTTTGGGGCCGGCCCTAATTGAGCAATTGGTAAATAGAGGGCTAGTGAAGGAGATTGACGATTTATATCGTCTGCAGGAAGAGGATATCATTGCTTTGGAAAGAATGGGACCGAAATCTGCTGCTAACCTGATTAAAGCTATAGAAGGGAGCAAGTCCCGGTCTCTTTCCCGCTTCTTAACGGCGCTGGGGATAAGGCATATAGGGGCTAAAAGCGCCAAAATACTCAGCACCCATTTTCATGCTATAGATGACTTTTACTACTTAGGAGTTGATGAACTCAGCAGCATCCCGGAAATCGGACCCAAGATGGCGGAAGCTATAGTTAGTTTCTTTGCGGAGCCCCGCAATCGGGAGATGATAGCAGAACTGCAGGCTTTGGGCTTAAATACCAGGGAGGAAATCATAGCGTCCGGGGGACAGGGGTTGCAGGGAAAAAGCTTTGTACTTACCGGCACTTTGCCTAACCTGACCCGCCAGCAGGCTAGTCAAATGATTGAAGACCGGGGAGGGAAAGTAAGCGGCAGTGTCAGCCGAAAGACTTCCTATGTGGTAGCCGGGAAGGACCCGGGAAGCAAATTAGATAAAGCCGGGGAACTAGGGTTGGCTATACTGGATGAAGATGCTTTTCTGGAGCTTTTGGGGTCAGAATGAAAATAGCTCCCAAATGTCATTGCTATGAAAGGGGTTTTTAGACGCAGATTTACGCTGACCCTTCGGGCGCTGATGGACGCTGATGATATCTTATCCACTGAACAGCGGACGCCCTGACTTTTTCGTTTACCGTGGTGCACGTAGTGCGTGAAAATACCGAGCGAAGCCCCATTGTCATTGCTATGAATAAGGACTAAAGATTGCCACGTCGCTTCGCTCCTCGCAATAACAGGGTTGTCGCTGCGCCCCCCCGCCCTGAACGATAGATGAGCTTTTCTAGCAATGATAGTCAACCTATCGTTCTAAGCTTTATACCCTTTATTATCCCGGGTGCGGAGCGGATTCCAATTCCCGGCGAGGACAATATTGACTGGGGTTTGCGGGTCCCATTTTGCGGTTATTCCCTTTCGCTTATACGGGCAACCCTTGTATACTTGCCCTTTAGCCGTAAATTTATTAGGTTAAGAACCGAGCATTTGATATAATATTGAACATAAATGTTTTAATAACAAGGGGGGTAACCTTATGTCACTTTCGCCCGAGGAAATAAATCGAGTGGCTATGCAAGCACGAATAGATTTGGACGAGGATGAGAAAATAGCCTTTGCTCAGCAATTGACCGAAGTGTTGAATTATGCGGAAAGGCTGAATGAGTTGGACACTACGGGGGTCGAGCCACTAATTCATATTTTGCCGGTTTTTAATATAATGCGCCGGGATGAGGCCCTCCCTAGCTCCTCTCGGGAGGAAATCCTCTCAAACGCCCCCGCGGTAGAAGATGGGCAGTATATTGTGCCCAGGATAATTTAGGGGGGGTAATAAGTGAGTTTATATAGGCTTACTATACATGAACTACAGGAAAAACTTCATATCGGGGAGATATCTTCCGCAGATATTGTAAAAGCACTTTTTTCCCGCATAGCCGCAACGGAGGACAAGGCGCAGGCTTTCATAACTTTATGTGAAGAAAGCGCCTTAGAAGCTGCGCGGTGTGTTGATAAAAAGGCGGATTATGCCGGAATTAAAGGTATCCCCTATGGATTAAAAGATAGTTTCTGCACCCGTGGCATTAAGACTACGGGTGCTTCCAAGTACCTGGAGAATTTCGTGCCCAGCTACGAGGCAACGGCCAGCCGGCTCCTTAATGAAAAAGGCGGGATACTGCTAGGTAAGTTAAATCTGGACGAATTTGCTATGGGCACTTCTAATGAATTATCAGCTTTTTTCCCCAGCCGCAATCCCTGGGATTGGGAAAGGGTCCCCGGGGGCTCCTCCGGTGGCAGCGCCGCCGCGGTAGCTGCAGGCCAGGTACCATTGGCTTTGGCTACTGATACCGGAGGCTCTACCCGCCAGCCGGCTTCCTATTGCGGTATAGTGGGACTGAAACCTAGCTATGGACGGGTTTCCCGCTGGGGGGTAATGGCTGTAGCCTCTTCTTTGGATCAGGTAGGCATATTAACGCGTGATGTGCGGGATTGCGCTACAATACTCGGCATTATCGCGGGCAAGGATCAGCTTGATGCTACCAGTGCCGCTGATGCAGTACCGGATTATAATTCTGCTTTGTCTGGGGGAATAAAGGGATTAAGGATAGCCTACCCCCGGGAGTACTTCCAGCCCTGGGTAGCGGAAGGCATACGATCAGCAGTGTTGCGAGCACTGCGAAAGTTCGAAGAACTAGGTGCTATTGTCGAGGAGGTATCGCTGCCACATAGCGAATACGCTTTACCGGCTTATTATATTATTGCCCCGGCTGAGATCAGTGCTAACCTGGCCCGTTTCGATGGGGTAAGATATGGCTTGCGCGATGCCGAGGCTGATAATATTGTCGATATGTTTTCTCGCTCCCGGGCCCAGGGATTCGGACCGGAAGTGAAGCGGAGGATTATCTTGGGCACCTATGCTTTAAGTGCGGGTAACTATGAAAAATATTATATCAAGGCTATGCAGGTCAGAAGACTGATAGCCCAAGATTTCGTTGAGGTTTACCGGAATTTTGACCTCATAGTAACCCCCACTACCCCGACTACCGCATTTAAGTTAAAAGAGCAGAAGGCAGATAGCCTAACCCTTTATATGAATGATGCCCTTACAGTACCGGCAAACATGGCCGGTCTGCCCGCTATCTCCATCCCCTGTGCTCTTGATAAGGGTTTGCCGGTGGGCTTGCAGTTGATAGGCAAGGCCTTCGACGAAGCCACCCTTCTAAAAGCGGCCTATGCTTTCGAACAAAACACCGATTATCATCGACTGACACCGGTTCCGGGAGGTGGAATCAATGAATAAAGGCTTCGAAACAGTAATCGGACTGGAAGTCCATGCAGAATTAAAGACCGAGTCCAAAATATTTTGTTCCTGTTCTACGGCTTTCGGGGCTATGCCCAATAGCCAGGTTTGTCCATTTTGCGCCGGCTTCCCCGGTGCTTTGCCGGTCCTGAATGAAAAGGTAGTAGAATTGGCTATAAGGACAGGGATTGCCCTGAATTGTGAAATACCGGAATACTGTAAATTCGACCGGAAGAACTATTTTTATCCTGACCTGCCTGCTGCATACCAGATTTCACAGAATGACCAACCGGTTTGTAAAAACGGCTATTTGGAAATTGACGTGGACGGGAAGATCAAGAGAATTAGGATAAACCGGGCCCATATGGAGGAAGATGCGGGAAAACTGGTGCACCAAGGGGATATTACCACTTCCCCTTTTTCCCTGGTGGACCTTAATCGCTGCGGCATAGGCCTACTAGAAATAGTATCGGAGCCTGACCTGCGCAGTGCCCGTGAGGCCAGGATTTACCTGGAAAAGCTGCGCTCAATATTATTGTTCGCCGGGGTATCCGATTGCAAGATGCAGGAGGGCTCCCTGCGCTGTGATGCCAATATATCGGTGCGCCCTTTAGGGCAAAAGGAACTAGGCATCAGGTGTGAAATCAAAAATCTTAATTCCTTCCGCTCGCTGGAGCGAGCCATAGAATATGAAGCTAGACGGCAAATAGAAGCCATTGAAGACGGGGAGGACTTGCACCAGGAAACCAGAACTTGGGATGAGGAAAAACAGGTCACTCGCTCTATGCGCAGCAAAGAAGAAGCGGATGATTACCGCTATTTTCCGGATCCTGATTTACCCCCGCTAAGAATCGGCCGGGAAAGGATAGAAGAAATAAGTCAGCAGATGCCGGAGTTGCCGGATGCTGCCCAAGCAAGACTGGTTAAGGATTATGACCTCCCCCATTATGATGCAACTATACTAACCGCTACTCCTGATTACTTGAAGTTTTTCGATCGGGCGATAAAGCTTTATCCCGATGCCAAGCTTTTGTCCAATTGGATGATGGGGGAATTAAACCAATATTTGAACCAGGGCAATGTGGAAATAGCCGATTGTTTGATTAAGCCGGAGAATTTAGCGGAGATGTTGCAGCTAATCAATGACGGTACTATAAGCGGTAAAATGGCCAAGAATGTATTCCAGGAAATGTTTAATAGCGGCAAAACTGCGGCGGAAATAGTAAAGGAAAAGGGCATGGTACAGATATCCGATGAGAAGGCCCTTTCCGTTATTATCGAAAAGATTATCAACGATAACCCTAAAGTAGTTGAAGATTACCGCAACGGCAAGAAAAAAGCCCTGGGGTTTTTGGTCGGTCAGGTTATGAAGGCTACTCGAGGGCAGGCTAACCCCGCAGTGCTTAATGATTTGTTGCTAGGGAAACTAAAGTGACAGCAGAAAGTCAGATGCTTTGACAGAGATATTCGGGGGAGGGGAATAAATGACGCGTTCAAGTATAAATAAAGATTGGTTTCTGCAAGAAGGGGCTAGGGTTAATATTGTTGATACTACCCTGCGGGACGGAGAACAGACCGCGGGGGTAGTATTTACCAATAGTGAAAAAATTCAGGTTGCCAAATATCTTGACCAAATCGGAATAGACCAGATAGAAGCCGGTATTCCGGTAATGGGTGGCTTTGAGAAGGATTGTATCAAAGAAATAGTAGCTATGGGATTGAAATCCAGCATAATGGCTTGGAATCGGGCGGTGATCGCCGATATTAAGGAATCCCTGGATTGCGGGGTAGACGCGGTCGCAATCTCTATATCTACCTCGGATATTCATATAGAGCATAAACTGCAGACTACCAGGCAGGATGTGTTGAATCGGATGGCTGATGCGGCTAAATTCGCCAAGGATAAAGGGCTTTATGTATCGGTTAATGCTGAGGACGCCTCCCGCTCGGATATTGATTTCCTGACCGAATTCGCTTTGCTGGCTAAACGCTCCGGGGCAGACCGCTTGCGATTTTGCGATACGGTAGGAACTTTAACCCCCCTGTCCGCTTTTCGCTATGTCAAGACTTTGATTGATGCGGTAGGTATCGATATAGAGATGCACACCCATAATGATTTTGGGATGGCCACGGCAAATGCCTTGGCTGGGGTTTATGCCGGAGCCAACTATGTCGGGGTTACGGTCAATGGGTTAGGGGAAAGGGCAGGGAATGCCTGCCTGCAGGAGACTATCATGGGGCTCAAGTACCTGATGAATGTAAATCTCCCTTATAACACTGCTATATTCCGGGAGGTAGCTGAATATGTAGCTAAGGCTTCCGGACGGGATTTATCGGTCAGCAAACCCATAGTCGGTTCCGGCATATTTGCTCATGAATCCGGAATTCACGGTGACGGGGTATTGAAAAACCCGCTTACTTATGAAGTTTTCAGCCCCGAAGAAGTCGGTTTGGAAAGGCAGATTGTGATCGGCAAACATTCCGGCACGGCAGCCATTCGTTCAAAGTTCGCCCGTGAATACGATATTAAGCTGGATGATGGCGAGGCATCCCGAATCCTGGCACGGGTCAGGGAAATGTCAATCGAGTTGAAACGCTCTCTTTTCGATAAAGAATTGATGATTATATATGAGGAAATATTAGGAGAAGCCAAATAATGCAGTAACTTTGCCGGTCTTAACTCGGGTGCAGATAACGAGCGGCATATTGGCATGAGCAGGTTTATACATTGTTATTTATCGTAATGCTATCATATTATAGGAGGATTTGATTGCCTTGGGGAAAACAATAGCGGAAAAGATTTTATCAATTAAAAGCGGTCGGGAGGTCAAAGCCAATGACATCGTAGTAGCCGGCCTTGATTTCATCATGGGGCAGGATGGGACTTCGCCCCTAGCCATTTTGGCTTTTCAGGAAATGCAGGCAAAAAAGGTCTTTGACCCCGCCCGCATCGCCATGGTTATTGACCATAGTGCCCCTAGCCCTTTAGAAGGTGTTTCCGAATTACATCGGCAGATGCGAGGCTTTGCCGAAGAACAGGGGATATTTTTTTATGATATAGGAGATGGGGTATGTCACCAACTAATGCCGGAACAGGGTCATGTAGTTCCGGGTAATTTGGTGATCGGCGCCGATTCCCATACCTGCACCTATGGTGCTATAAATGTTTTTTCGACCGGGGTGGGCTCAACTGACCTGGCAGCTGGTTTGATTTCCGGCAAGCTTTGGTTCAAGGTTCCCGAAACCTTCAAATTCGTTCTCAATGGGCGGCTTCCCGCCGGAGTCCATTCCAAAGACTTGATCCTCCACCTTATAGGCGATGTTACGGCTGATGGGGCTACTTACATGGCAGCGGAATATGTAGGAGAAGCCATCGCTGATTTATCAGTGGAGGCCCGCTTCACTATCAGCAACATGGCTATAGAGATGGGGGCTAAGGTCGGTCTTATGGAAGCTGACCAGAAAACATTGGATTGGGTGAAACAACATAGTGATAAAGAGTTTATGCCGGTTAAGGCTGACGCGGACGCTGCTTACGCCCGGGTTAAAGAGTACGATGTTTCCGGACTAGAACCTCAGGTGGCTAAGCCCCATACAGTGGACAATGTTTCCCCCATTACGGAAGTGGCGGGAATCCCCATACAACAGGGAGTATTAGGTACCTGTACCAATGGCCGCATAGAAGACCTGCGTATTGCTGCCTCCATACTGCAGGGCAGGAAGATTAAGAGCCGTTTGATAGTAGCCCCGGCATCTCGGCAAGTGATGATTCAGGCTATACGGGAAGGGCTGATGGAAACCTTCCTTGAATCCGGAGCAGCGGTAGTAACCCCGGGTTGCGGACCCTGTGTGGGTACCCATAATGGCGTTCCCTCAGACGGGGAAAATGTAATATCCACCGCCAACCGCAATTTTAAAGGCCGGATGGGCAATAACCGTGCTTTCGTTTATTTGGGCTCACCGGCTACGGTCGCTGCCTCAGTAATTAAGGGAGAAATAAGTGACCCGCGGGAATATTTAGGCTAGTCTGCGCCCTTGAGTTTTTCTAGCAAGTGAAGGCTTAGGGTAAAAGTGGGTATCAAGCAGTTAGAACTGGATTATAAGGAGTTGTAGATAAATGGATTTGAAAGGGCAAGTGCACAAATTCGGTGATGATGTCAACACCGATTATATAATATCTGGCCGGCATAAGTTTAAGACCTTGGATATGAAGGAACTGGCCAAATATGTGATGGAAGATCTGGATCCCGAATTCTATAGTAAAGTAAAAGCGGGTGACTTCATAGTAGGGGGGAGTAATTTCGGCTGTGGTTCCTCACGGGAACAGGCGCCTTTGGCTATTATTAATGCCAATATATCAGCGGTAGTGGCTAAATCTTTCGCCCGAATTTTTTACCGTAACTGTATTAACACCGGGTTACCCTTGATTGAATGTGATACTGAACAGATTGATGAAGGGGACGAGCTGGAAATCGATCTGCAAAAAGGGCTTTTATACAACCGTAGCAAGGGTATAGAGATTGCTATAAGCCCTTTGCCGGAGGTAATGCTGAAAATCCTTTCTGATGGAGGTCTGGTAGAGCATTTTAAAAAATACGGAACCTTTAATTTTGACTAAGCCCCGAGGGCAGATGCAAATTGGTCGGGTTAATGTCATTGCTATGAAGGGGGTTTTTTGACGCAGATCTTCGCGCTATGATTTTCGCAGATTTTTCAGGGGTTTATGTCATTGCGAGGAGCAAAGCGACGTGGCAATCTTCCCTAGGCGTGAGGCGTGAGGCGTGAGGCGTGAGGGCGACTAGATACTATTGCAAGTAATCTTCCCCCGGGTGATGTGCGTTGCTGGGGGGAGATTCCTCGCCAGGCTCGGAGTGACGTGGGGCGGCGCGATAGGAATATACCAGCGAGCGATTGGCGAAGCATGGCTGCAACA
>CAYRCG010000099.1:0-7848 GCA_964422685.1 uncultured Syntrophomonas sp.
CGCCAGGTAGTTATTAAAGGAGGGGTCGTAAAGTCCGCTGTAGAGGCCCATCATAAAGACCGAGGCAGCAAACAAAAGAAGTTGGTCAGTTAAGACCTTTTTTATCGGTGGTATTGGCGACATTTATATCAACTTTCCGCAGCAAGGCCTATAGCAACGGTAATTCCACGCATTATAGCAGGTGTATTCTTCAGTATAACCACTCCTAGCTAAAGCTCAAATAGCTGCAACATTTTCTATTGTACTCTATAATTTAAGATTCGCGAATAATCCCGAAAGGCGAATGAAGGCAGCGCTTTTCAAAACAACGAAACAGTTCCTAATTATTCTTCCGGGCATAGCCCATGTCATGCTGAATGCGCCTATCGTCATTGCTATGAATAAGGACTATAGATTGCCATGTCGCTACGCTTCTCGTAATGACGGGTCAGGGCATCCGCTGTATAATGGCCGAGATATTATCAGCGTCTATCAGCGCCCGTGGGGTCAGCGTAAATCTGCGTCTGAAAACCCTTTCATAGCAATGCTAGGGACATTGGGCATTCCAAGCTCAGTACTGTTATTTTGAGCGTGCCCCTGTCATTCCGGGCGTAGCGAGGAATCTTTACCCCACCCTTAAGCCATTATTGCTGATAATCTAGATAGAACTCCCCGAAATGGGTATCGGCGGTTATCCCGTGCAACCCCCTAGTTTGCACCCGAAATATAATGCGATAGATTCCGGACCCGGCATTTAATGCCACCGGACCAGAAAAATACCGCTCTTGCAAGACTAAGCTTTGTTCCGGCAATTCGGTAATCTGGCCGGTGACCGAATCTATTTTAGCCAGCAAAATATGAACTATTTCTTCATCGGTAAGGCCTACTTGCCCTTCTACTATAAATTGGTCCTGATTAACTTGTGTGAATCCTTGTTCCGGTTTAACCAGGCTATAATCGGTAAAAGCTCCGATGATTTTTTGCTTTTCCAGCAGGTGGTTACGAGCATCTCCCTGCAGTGTCATCCGTTTGTAAAAAAGCACCCGATTTTTCTTAACTAGCATTATTTGTATTTCATTACTGCGATAAGGCCTCAAAGCCACACTCGCGGTATAATTCTTGCCGTCGCCAGAAACGGAAGCATAACCGTTTTCACCAAAGCCATCTTCGCTCAGGGTGATATTTTCAACCCATAGTTCTGGGATAGAGTTAAATGGCGAGGACAGCATCTCATAGCGAGCGTTAATAGTGCAAAGACTTCCCCCTCGATAATTGCCTAGTTCCTTAATCAGGTAGTCGCTATAGTGTATCTTCCACTGGCGTCTTTCGTTGTCCCATTGGCTATCTAGGCCAAACAAGCTTTCCAGGTCTAAAGAATATAGGTAAAGTTGACCGGAGTTGAGAGTAGGCAATTCATAAAGTTCGAAGCTTTTGCTCGGGAACCCGTCATAGAAAACTTGCACCTGGAGGTCGCCGGCTTTTACCCGGAATGAATGAGAGCCCCTTTTGACCAGATAGCTATTGTGTTCCGGCTGTACCTGATACCCGAGCCACTTTGCCATCCACTCCAGGGAAACCATAGCTTTTCCACTACGGGCAAAGCCCACCGATTGGTTTTGATATAGTATACTTTCTCCGGAGAAGCTAACGATTCTTTCCTTGTAGTCTATTTCTTCAGCTATCAGATGGACTTCCTTTTTATCTTCGGGCGGAAGGTTATTTTCTGAACGCCGATCGGATTCAAAACGGGCGGTTCGTTGCTGTTCGTCCCATTTTACTTCCCCATAAAACGCCAATTCATTAAGGAAAATAGCGGTATAGCCATCAAGATTGAAGGAAGGTATTTCCTTTTGCCCCAGATAGGTCTTTATATCGCTGAACAGGATTATCCTGTCCGTTTCTGCGAATGCAGCCGGGTTACCGGCTATCCCGGGAGCCGGTCCCGTAATCGGGGTGCCGGTATTCTCATTTATCTCCAATTCCCGTTCCACCGGTTTCCAGATTACCTCGAAGCCGCAGCCGCGTAAATCCTCAGCGACTATGGCGGTACGGCCTTCGATAATCAGGCAGGGGAGTTTCTGCCCGTTGACATAGGCTTTTATATCGCTTTTCAGTGCCTGCTCGGCTACATTAGAGGCAATTGCATTATCCGGCACTATTGTTAAAGGAATCAGAAGCAATCCCAGAATCAATAAGCCTACAACAGAAAACCTTTTCATTTTTTATCCTCCGTATCTTCATTATTCTGAAACTCTATTAACTTTGCCTCCTCCCTCCCTACCTTTTCTAACATACGACTTCGTGGAAAGTTTCTTACAATAAATATTTTTGGGATATTCCAAAAGACGGTTTTGTGGGTATTGAAAAGGATAACGGTTTTGAGAAGGGTTTGCAAATCCTCTTTTATGAATATATAATTGGCATACAAATCAATTGCCGATATCCCTTTCATCGTAAATACATTGTTATATTGCATAGGGTTGTATTAATATATGAGGTAAATCTCGAAGAAGCACAGATACACAACCAGTGAAGCAAGGTCGTTCTTATAGGTGGCCTGATTCCCGTGGTGAAAGAAGCAACTTCTGAGGAACGCCGAGGTTGCTAGTGATGCTAGAAAACCTTGGGTGCATTACTGATAAGTTAATAATCCACCGTATGTTGCCGATGATGTTAGGTTGTCCTGTATGACCAGAAGGGTGGGGAGATTATGTTTGGATATACCGGCAAAATGTTGGAAGTAGATCTTAGTATGCAAAAAATAACGAATAGAAAACTAGAGCAAGATCTTGCCAAGAGCTATATAGGGGGAATCGGGTTTAATGCCCGGATATTATATGATGAGATACCAGCGGGGGCTGATCCCCTGGGCCCGGAGAACATCCTGGTATTTAATGTTGGTTGTTTAGTCGGAACACCGTTCCCGACCGCTTCGCGTATGGAAGTATCGGCTAAATCGCCTTTAAGCGACGGATTCGGCTCTTCAAACTCCGGTGCTTTTTTGGGCCTGCGCTTGAAATCTGCCGGCTATGACGGATTGATTATCAAAGGCCAGGCGCAAAAACCGGTGTATATCCTTATCGAGGAAGACCGAGCCGAAATTAAAGATGCTTCCTTTATATGGGGAAAAGATGCCTGGGAAAGCATAGACCTGCTTAAAGGCCGCCACTATGGAGCCGAAATTATTTTAATCGGTCAAGCGGGGGAAAATCTGGTGCGCTTCGCCAGCATTGAAAATGGCTATTACGATGGATTCGGGCGGACCGGAATGGGAGCCGTTATGGGTTCCAAAAAGCTGAAGGCAATAGTCGTAAGGGGTTCAAAACCGATTATACCTGCTGACCCCAAAGGCATTTTGGAATTAAGCGCCAAAGGCCAAGAGATGATAAAATCTGCATCTTCTTACCAGGCATTTTGTTCTTATGGGACTATGAATGCTTCTATTCCTTATGGTGGATTTAATGCCTTATCAGTACACAATTATTCCCGGGGGACTTTGCCGGATTGGAAGAAAAGAGGCGGGCGCCAAATAGTAGATATATTTGGGGGCAGGCATATTGCCTGCCAATCGTGCATTATTGCTTGTGGGCACTTAGCAGAAATTAACGAGGGTAAATACGCCGGTACGTTAGTAAAGGACATGGAGATCACCCCCACTGTGTCCTATTCGTCAAATGTGGGATTAAGTACGGAGGCTTCCATTAAATCTACCGAGTATTGCCAGCGCTATGGCGTAGATATGTCTAGTTCAGGCAGCGTAATCGCCTTCGCCATGGAACTTTATCAAAAGGGCATCATCACCAAAGACGATGTGGGTTATGAGCTGGCTTTCGGGGATGATGATGCCGCTTTCGCTTTGCTCAAGGATATATCTTTACGGCAGGGAATCGGGGACATCCTGGCTGAAGGAGTGAAAAGGGCAGCCGAACACTGGCCGGGAGCAGAAGATTATGCCATTCATGTCAAGGGGGTAGAGGTGCCCATGATCGATCCGCGCGGGCGCTGGTCGACCTGGACTTTAGGCATGCTTACCAATATACGGGGCGGGGATCACCTGCGTTGCCGCAACCCGGTGGAAAATCTGCGTTATAATGAAAACCTGCACCATTATCAAAAAGAAAGGTTCGGATTTAAGCGCCCTATGTATGACCGTCTGGATATGCCGGAAGATATGAAATCCGCGGCTATAGACCTAGAGAATGATACAATAGATATCGCCCTTATGTCTAAATGGGCGGAAGACCTTATTAACTTATATAACTCGGTGGGTATTTGTATTCGTCCGCCGGTAATGGAAGTCATAGGACCTACTATTCTGGCAGAGATGTACACCGCTATGACCGGCTTTCCTATTAGTCCGGAGGAATTGATGGCTGGCTCGGAAAGGGCTTGGAACCTTATGAAACTATTTAATATTAGGCATGGAGAGGTTGCGGCTGATAGCAAGTTCCCGCGGCGTTTTTATCGGGAGCTCCAATCAGGAAATATCGTCGATGAAGATAAAGTGCAGGCCGTATTGGAACAATATTGGCAGGCTCGAGGTTGGGATACAGAAACCGGTCATCCGTTGCCGGAGACAGAGGAAAAACTGGGTATTTAAACAACTGAGGAGGTTAGGGAAATGGATAACCGGGGAATTTATATCGATTATCTTAAATGCGTGGGTTGCGGGACATGCGAGATGGTATGTTCATTAGTTCATGAAAATGCCTGTTCCCCCGCCCTTTCTCGCATAAGGGTGGTACGCTATCGCCGGGAAGCATACAATGTCCCGGTAACCTGTGCTTTCTGCGAAAATCCTCCCTGTGCGGCGGTGTGCCCGGTTGCTGCTATAACCAAAAACCCGAAGACGGGTGATGTAAGTATTCGGGCGGAACTATGTATTGGTTGCCGCCAATGCACCCAAGCTTGCCCCTTCGGGCATATGAACTTCAATCTAGACAAGGGCATTGCCTTCAAATGTGACCTTTGCGGCGGTGACCCGCAATGTGTTAAATTTTGCTGGACCGGCGCCCTAGAGTTTGTGGACAGCGAAACAGCAATAGATATCAAGCGCAGCAATTTTGCTGATAGCGTAATACAGCAACGGCAAAATGCATAAGATTTACTTTATTCCTATTATCTCCAGGCCCGACTAGATATCTCAAATATAGTATGAAAATAGCCTAAAGCAAAACGGGATTTCGCTTTAGGCTACTTTATTTTATACTACTATGTGCTTCAGGTTACTCCTTCCAGACTCCATCGGCCTATTCGGCAATTAACATGGCCTTAGCCGTAATTCTTTCTTCTCCCGGTCTTTTATGAACATCTAACAGCAAAGGAATATTTCCGGTATTAACCACCTTTCGATTTATCGGTCGAGCGTAGCTATACCCATCTTTAAAAACCAATTCGCCCCGGTGCAGGCTACGTCCCGACTTTAAGCGTTCAATAGGATGGGCTAGCTCTATATTAAACCAATCCCCTTTATATAGTGATTCTCCTTTTAACTTGTGCAATGCCGGTTTAATCAAGGCTTCAAACAATAGCCCGGCCGCAGAGGGGCTACCAGATAGATTGAAAATAAGTTTGCCCTCAAGCAGGGCAGCCGAGGTATTTTTGCCGGGGAAAATGTTTACCCCTTTAAAAAGGAGCTGGGCATTCAAACATTCGAATGCCTTGCCGACCAAATCGAAAAGGCCGTTTCCGGTCCCTCCGCTAATTATTATCATATCGGAACACTGGGTCGCTTTTTTTATTGCAGTAACGATGGCCGATAATTCATCATTGATAACGGAAGGAGATAATAGAGGTAGGGCGCGGCTACTGTCGATTTTGCCTGCTATCAGGTTGCGGTTGCTGCAGTATATCATCCCTGTTTTAAGGGGGGAGCCGGGTAAAACCAATTCATTGCCCGTGTCGATGATATAAACGCGAGGGAGCTTATGTACCAAAACTTTTCCGATACCACAAGTGGCAATCCTCTCCAGAACCTCCGCTTTTAGAACTTGCCCCTGCGTGGCAATATAATCACCAGCCATCAATTCATGGCCGGCTCGGCGTATATTTTCACCCCGCCTAGGTCTTACACTAACAACTATATAATTGTTATTAATTATTTTGACATCTTCTTGTTTAATGACGGCGACACTGCCTTCGGGAAGCAAGGCCCCGGTCATAATTCTGCAGGTTTCGCCAGGTTTTGTCGCCCTGCTTTCCGTTGAACCGGCCCCAACAACAGCAGCAATCCTTAAACGGAGGGAACGACCGGTTTGCAACCTTTTGAGATCAGTTTTGCTGACCGTGTAACCATCCATAGCCGAACGATCAAAATTGGGAATGTTGATTAAGCTTTTTATATCTTCCGCGACTACCCGCATATAAGCATCATCGATGTGCAAGTACTCGGTGCCTAGGGCTTGAATGCGTTCGCAGCTTATATCAACAGCTTCATCCAAACTAATGGTTTCTATTAGCTTATCATTTACCAACTGCAGTCTACTCATAAATAACCTACCTCATAACGAATTTCCTCATAGGCTCTAAGTTCTCCCAAGTAATTGTATTAGCTTACTATTAGTTAATGGTTACGATAGCCATTTCATGTGGGGTAGTCTATTTTCTATATCTATTATACATATATGGGAGGGAAATGTTAGACCTAATATGAAATAACGCGGAATAATTTTAATAGTGACAGTTAGGTAGTAATATGTTATATTATGTTTGTATTAGTTGGGAGATGGTGGCATAGATTAGGTTAACATGCATATTGTTGATGCGTGATAATAATAATTGCATAGCTCCAAGCCTTTCGGGACCTAAAGCCAAGCCATGGTCCCTGGGCCTATGGGTATAGTCGGAAACAATTATGCCTCCCCGTATTTTTGGAAAGGAGCCTAAAAGCCTTGTTGACAGCAGGTATTACTTGCGGGGGCTATATTTAGGAAAAACCAAAAACAATGCCGGAGGCATTCATTCATTCCACACTTTGTTTGATTATTAGATAGATAAAAGGCCGGCCTTCGGTAAATCTCCAAGAAGGGAGTTGCAAACACGAATCAGGAGAAGCGGAATATCTGGCGCACCTAAAACGGATTTAATATTTTTTTATAGAATGTAAAAGTGCCAGGGGCTCAAACCCCTCCGCCGAGCGGGATTGATGCATAAATGCAATCAGGTACTTTCGCAATAGGGTATCTGTTGGTAGCAGTAGATATAAAGGAGGTAGAGATCGCTTATGAAATTTACTCGTCGTGGTTTCCTGAAACTTTCAGGCCTATCCGTTGCCGCAGTTGCATCTGGCTTGGGGTTTGACCTGGAAGCAACTGCCGCGCAGGGGTACGCACTGAAACTGGCAGGATGCACAAAGATACCCAGCATCTGTCATTTCTGTTCAGGCGGATGCGGGCTCCTGCTGCATGTTAAGGACGGAAAACTGGTTCACCTCGATGGGAACCCGGACAATCCCATCAACGAAGGCTCTCTTTGCCCTAAGGCGGCCAGCCTGGCACAGGTGGCCTACTCCCCGGAACGTCCTAAAACTCCGCTGTACCGTGCCCCGGGTTCGAACAAATTCGAAGAGATTTCTTGGGATGAGGCTTATGACCGCATCGCCAAAAAAATCAAGGAGGTCAGGGAAAAAACCTGGGTCAGCACCGATGAGATTATAAATGCCAAAACCGGTGAAAAGGAAGTCGTTCCCGCAAATCGGACGGAAGGCATTTGTATGATAGGTTCAGCCGAGGTGGACAATGAAGAGAGCTATCTGCTTTCCAAGCTCGCACGTCTGATCGGGACACCATTTCACGAACATCAGGCCCGTATCTGACACGCGCCCACGGTGGCTAGTTTGTCACCTTCATTTGGACGCGGTGCCATGACCAA
>CAYRCG010000100.1:0-7786 GCA_964422685.1 uncultured Syntrophomonas sp.
TCCTCCCTGGCTACCTTCCTCTGATCGAGATATTTTCTGATCATGTTTTCGATCTGTTCCTGGGTCCAAGACATGCTTCCGAGCGTAACCAACCACATGTCCCATAATTTTTCCCCCGTACTTTCACTAAGAACAAAAGCCTTTTTAATATTCTCTTTATTTGTCATCAATAACTTCCTCCTCTCAAATCTCCCATAAGTAAAAACCTAAATTTAACAACAATGCTAGTTTACCATCACCTCCCTAGATGATATAGACCCTAGACAATGTATGCAGCAACCTGGATAAAATGTTCTTTGTTGCATTTTTATTCTAACATAACTTAGTAAAATATAATAGATAGGAATTGTTTGCAGTATCAGGATTTAGGATATGCATTCCTCCGAAAGAAGTTGACCCGAAGTAAAGAATTCCTCAATGCTTCTAACAATAATAAATACCATTCCATCCTTTTCGTACTCACCATTTGATGATATTTCATTGAGGAACCCATAGGATTTTAACACAAACTCCGCAGTTTTTTGTCCAATCAGAAAAACAAATTGAGGACAAAGTATTTCAATCTCTTCCAATAAATATGGCAGACAAAATACTAATTCCTCATCGGTTGACCTAGTAAGTATACCATTACAGGGTTCCTGTTTCAATAGGCATATGTTGTTTTTGTCTATATAGCTTTCAAAAGGAGGGTTGGCATAAGTTTCGAATACCTTCCGCATTGAGCATATTTTAGGATGGCATCTAACTAAAAAACTATGATAAATATGCTGTATTTTAAATACGTTTTGAATGAATTTTCTTAGCTCGATCATCTTTCCCGAATCGATAGTTAGCATAGTTTCAGATTCGAATACCAGCATAATTTCCGGCTTTAATTCACCTTTACCTGTTGATGGTTTTGCCGTGCACTTTATCAGGGAATTACAGCGGCGGCATTGCGAAATCCTTTCCTCAAGGGAAATTATGCGCCGGATGGTTTCTTCCTTGCTAAATGTCATTTTATCCTCCTGATAAGTGACTCATTTCGCTTTTTCTTTATGAATAACCCACGGCTGTGCTTATTAATCACCTACTAGCTTAGCTAGGTATTCCCTAGTGCGATTATTTGCGCCCCAAGTAGCATCTGCTAACTTGGCAGAAATATAACTACGCATATTATCATCGAGTTCCGGTTTACTAATATCCATAATAATATAAAAGGCTCTAAGTACATCTACCATGTTCATAAACAGCCGTTCTACCGGAGCTAATTTTAACAAACTATCCTTTTTGCCATAGAAATAAATTAATCTTTTAATTATCCAGAGAATTTCTTCATTGGACCAAACTTTCTTTTCGATAATTTCATCTAATAGGGCATCGGCTCCCAAGGTGTCCTCTCTCTTCTCTAGTTCCTGCCATTCTTTAGTGCCGAATACTGTGAGGGGTAAACCGAATCTATCAATAAAGCTTTCCTCCATGATTTAACCTCCTGAAATACCCGATTGTTTTTTCGAGCTTTAACGAAGTAGTCTGCGCGCACCGGCATATTTTCCCGCATAATAACCTTCGGTTAACGAAGAATATATGACTCCGCCGCTTCTAGGTGAACTGGAATGTATGAATTTGTTGTCGCCGGAGTATATCCCCACATGATCAATTCCCCGGCCATTACAAGCAAAAAAGACTAAGTCACCTATTATCAATTCACTACCACCCAGATCGTTAGCTGAGCTAAACTGAGCTGCCGCATTATGGGGCAAACTATAACCAAAACCAGAAAAAACAAACCTTACAAAGCCAGAACAATCAAACCCTGCCGGTCCTTCGCCCCCATAACGGTATGCAGTTCCTAAATACTGGGCTGCTTTTTCAATAATAAGCCTGCCATCTAGGGGTGAACCTGCCCGTGACGGGTTAGTTAAGGCGCGATTCTCCACCTTTAGTTGATATCCGGCATTTAGTATGTTGCTATCTAAATCGTTTATCTCCTTTAGGCGCGGAATAGTCATAGCAAATTTCTGGGCAATAAGTTCTAGGCTATCTCCTGTTTGTACGGTATAATTCTCCTGGGCGATAATAGCTTCCGGCTGAATCCCATTATTCCCCTTAAGCATAATTCTTTGTCCGATTTTAAGCGAATCAGAAGTTAATTTGTTTAATTCTTTTATCTCCTTTATACTCATCCCTTGCTGTGAAGAGATTTTCCACAGGCTATCCCCAGATTCAACTATGTAAAAGGCCTCACTAGCTGCAAGGCTTGTCCCCCCTAATAACATAAATACCGGAAGTAACAAAATAACGATCCATTTCTTCCCCATTATTCCCCTACCTTTCCCCAGAAAAGATTCCCACCTCTTTCTTTTCTACAGAGCTAGGGGAATTCCTCCCAAACCCATGTTCTTTTTTCTATTATTTGTTTTTGTTTTCTTGATAGTTGTATATATCTCGCATTAATTCTGCGTTAATCCCGCAAGAGCCTAATTTGCCCCGGGAGCTATCCCGGTCATAGCCGTGGAAATCGGAGCCACCAGTTAACAACAATTTCTTTTCTCGACATATCCGGCTGTATTCTGCAATCTGCCCAGTATCATGCTCAGGATAAAATACTTCAATGCCTTCGATACCTAGCCTAACGATATTGTCAATCATATTATCATCTCCGATTAAACCCGGGTGGGCGAGGACAGAAATACCGCCAGCCGTTTTTACCAGTTCAATGGCCTCGGCGGGAAGAAATTTATAACGATTGACATAGGCGGGTCGTCCCTTCCCGATGTATTTATCAAAAGCCTCCTCGACTGTAGCCGCATAATTATTATCCACCAACGCTTGGGCAATATGCGGGCGGGCAATTATATCACCCTGGGCAATTTCTTCCACTTGCTTCAACTCAACCTTAATACCCATATCCGATAAACGCCCAACCATCTTGTGTGCCCGAGTAAAGCGGGCTTTTTTTATTTCCCGCAACCGGTAAAGTAAAGAAGAATTAGAATAATCAATAAAATAGCCTAGTATATGTATTTCCCTGCCGTTTAATTCTGTGTTCATCTCTATTCCTGGTATAAATTCCAGATTGAGGCCCTCCTTTTGTATAAAAGAACGGGCCTCCCCCAGACCATCCACTGTATCGTGATCAGTTATAGCCAAACCTGCCAGACCTATTTCATATGCCTGGCAAATCACCTCACTAGGACTGAAAATACCATCTGAGGCACTTGTGTGAATATGCAGGTCATAAATCATGTAAAACCTCCCCCATTACCCTTAAAGCGTTTTCCTGTAAAATCATTTTTACCTCACGCGGGGAAAATCCCCGGCTATATAGGCTTTCTTCCAGGCATGCATAGGCCTCAATTCCGGGCAAGACCAAGTTATCAGCCCCATCGAAATCAGAACCCATTGCCAGGTGTTTCACTCCGATTAATTCAGAAATATATACGGCATGGTCCAAAAAGTCCTCCAGGGTGGCTTGCTCCTTTTTAACAAAACCGGCGACTTGGTTTAGACCGATTATGCCGCCATTTTCCGCCAATGTTTGCAATTGTTTATCATTTAGGTTTCTGGGATGATCGCATATCGTTTGGGCATTAGCATGGGTTACCATAACAGGCTTAGTATAACAATCCAGGGCCTCAAAAAACGATTTTTCCGATATGTGGGCTAGGTCAAGTATGATTCCGTCCCGCTCCATTTCCCGCAGAACCTTCCTCCCCCATTTAGTTAACCCCGAGGCATCTTTATCCATAATGCCCCCAGCCAATTGATTGGAATTATTCCAAGTTAAACCGATGCTGCGCAATCCCCTATTACACAATTGTCTATAAACACCTATATCGTTGCCGATGGCTTCGGCACCCTCTAGATGCAGGAGACAGGCTATTCTTTCTGTTTCGCCGACCCTTTCAAGTCCAGCGGAATTAAGTATTTGAAAGAGTTGTTCGGAATTTTGCTCTAGTTCTTGGTAAAACTTATCCATCTGCGATGTTATTTCTTTTAACGAGTTATCGGTTTCCCGGCTGGAACTAAACAAGGCAAACACCTGTAAGGAGATGCCGGCATTTTTAGCCCGCCGCAAATCAAAATGTCGTTGGTTATCTAGCAACGTTTCGTTGCTTCTGGTTATTGCCGAAATAGTATCACAATGCAAATCAACTATTCCTATCAAGATTTATCCCCTTCCTACAGCAATAACCTGCCTCAGTGGCAGGTTATACACTTTAAAATATGGTATTCGATTGGTCCTACCTGGGTTCGATAATTAATTTGATAGCTGTTCTTTCCTCTCCGTCAATCTTTATATCCGTAAAAGCAGGGATACAAATTAGATCCATACCGCTAGGGGCAACAAACCCCCTAGCAATCGCTATTGCCTTTACTGCCTGGTTAATAGCCCCTGCCCCTATCGCTTGTATTTCGGCAGCTCCTTTTTCACGCAGCACTCCCGCTAAGGCTCCCGCAACTGAATTAGGACTAGACTTGGCTGAAACTTTTAATACCTCCACTAATAAAACCCCCTTCAAAGAATATAAAAACAAATAACTAGTTCTTTATATTTATCTATATTCTGAATTAATTAGGTAATTCCTTCTTTTTTCCATAATTGTTTTTGCTCCCTAGGGGTATTATTCTATTCTAGAGATATTTGAGGGCAAGAGAAAAATGCTTATACTCATACTCCCGGCTAAGCTAAGCCGGGAGAGTTTGAGAAATGCGGGTTATTCCGGTACATTTACGATTCGCTTCATCAAGGCTTATAACAACCGCCTGGAGCTGGCAGGGTCCTTTTGCCACTTCTAAGCGTACCGGTCGCTGATAAATGATTTTTTGAATAACCTGTTCTTTTTGCATACCTAGTATCGAATCAGCCGGTCCGGTCATGCCTAGATCGGTTATATAAGCAGTACCTCCGGGTAACAATCTCTCATCAGCGGTTTGGATATGGGTATGGGTGCCCAGAACAGCGGTGACCCTTTTATCGAAATAATATGCAAATGCTAGTTTTTCGCTAGTGGCTTCAGCGTGGAAATCGATGATTATGAAATCCACCTTATCTTTTAACTCTGACAGTATATCATCCACAATCCGAAAGGGGCAGTCCAAAGCCGGTAGGAAGACCCTCCCGGAAGCATTAATTACCGCAATCTTTTGATTAAAGGATGCAGTGTAAATATGATAACCCTGTCCCGGACAATACGGAGGATAATTAGCTGGGCGAATAAGACGATACTCATCGTCAATAAAACTAAAGATTTCTTTATTATCCCATACATGGTTGCCCATTGTCAGTACATCAATATTATGCGAAAGTAACTCTTGCATTATTTCACGGTTTAGCCCCCGGCCACCTGCTGCATTTTCCGCATTGGCTATGGTGAAAGTAACACTATATTCACTTTGCAACCGGGGCAGTAATTCACGGATGGCCCTCCTCCCGGGTCTCCCCACAATATCACCGATGACTAGAATGTTCAAAAAAATATCTCCTTTTAACAATTAAATACAAATACCCGTCCTTCTTTACGATAGGCCAAGAATTCGGTAGAATTGGCACTATCACAGTTTATTTTTTGCAAAATACTCCTTTTCAATTTCCGTTTAAAAGCGTCTTTTGCAATAATGGCACTATTGTCCTTAACAAGTAAGTTATCAAATTCCTCCTGCAAAAGCAAGATCATCAATTCGATTTCATCCTGTGATAGAGTTTTTGCATCACGGTAGAACCTTAAAAAGGACAGGCCTGATTTATCGGTTAATTCGACCTTCACTAGATCTGGTTTATAGCCGGAAAGTCGATAGAATAAATGCAGGCAATCCCTGATTTTTTTTAGAAATGATTCGCGTTTTACCGGTTCTATTACTGTGTTTAAGGCCATTTCTAATATTATTCGTTCCTTATTTGCCAGGTATTTAACCGCATTTATTTCCGGATGATTAAGTGATGCTGTCAAAAAAATATCCAGCCCTGAATCTCTTCCCATTAGCCATCTTCTCCTTACATTACGAATAATAGACCATTTCTTCAGGGAAATTGAAAAGTCCTTTAATTAGGGGCTAGTAAAGTTTAACAGACCTACCAATAGACCCCTCAAATAACTGGGGGTTTATAGGAAACGATGAATCAAAGGCCGGCATGAAATCGGCAATAAAACAGAAAAAAGGGCTTTAATAAGCCCTTTTTTAACAGCAACGGGAGATCTACTAATTATTATGTAGCTTTTGCTCCATAATTATTTGGCATACTCTATTGATCTGGTCTCCCTAACTACAACAACTTTAATTTGACCGGGGTAATCAAGATCTTTCTCGATTTTATCGGCTATGTCCCGTGCTAGGTTGATTGCATGCAAATCGTCTATTTCCTCCGGCTTTACTATTATCCTTATTTCCCTACCAGCCTGGATGGCAAAAGTGCGATCAACCCCAGAAAAAGATTCTGCTACATTCTCCAGTTTTTCCAAACGTTTGATGTATGTTTCTAGAGTTTCCCTCCGAGCACCGGGGCGAGATGCCGAAATAGCATCCGCTGCCTGTATTAAAACTGCTTCTACTGTTTGCGGCTCTATATCCCCGTGATGGGCCGCTATACCATGAATAACATCCTTATTTTCCCGGTATTTCTTAGCCAGATCCACTCCTATCTCCACATGAGGACCGGCGACCTCATGGTCTACCGCCTTACCGATATCATGTAATAGTCCGGATCGCTTGGCCAACATAATGTCGACTTCCAGTTCAGCAGCCATAATCCCTGCCAAATGTGCCACTTCTACGGAATGGCGCAGGACATTTTGACCATAGCTGGTGCGATACTTGAGTCTGCCCAATAGTTTTATTAACTCGGGGTGCAAACCGTGTACCCCTACCTCGAATGCGGCCTGTTCTCCAACCTCCCGAATTTCTTGTTCTATATCTTTACGGGCTTTTTCCACCATCTCTTCAATTCGAGCCGGATGAATCCTCCCATCTGAAACCAGATTGCCTAAAGCCACTCGGGCAACTTCCCTTCTGATCGGATCAAATGAGGATAAGATAACCGCTTCTGGAGTATCATCGATTATTAGATCAACCCCTGATAAGGCTTCAAAAGTACGAATATTTCGCCCTTCCCTACCAATAATCCGACCTTTCATTTCATCATTCGGCAATGGAACCACCGATACCGTACTTTCTGATACAACATCAGCAGCACATCTTTGAATGGCTAATGATACGATGTTTTTAGCCTTTTTATCGGCTTCCTCCTTAGCTTCGTTTTCAATATTTCTTATTAGCATAGCTGTTTCCTGCCTAATCTGCTGGGAAACATTATATAAGAGTAATTCTTTGGCTTCTTCTGAACTTAACCCGGATAGTCGCTCCAACTCCTTTAACTGCTGGCTTAAAATCATCTGCAGGTCCTGCTGGGTTTTTTCTGTATCCTTCTCCTTTTCCAGTAAGCCCTGTTCTTTCTTTTCGATATTTTCCGTCTTCTTATCGATCATTTCTTCTTTTTGTATAATGCGTCTTTCCATTCGATCAAGTTCACGGCGGCGTTCGCGAATATCTTTTTCTGCATCCTGCCGGATATGGTGGATCTCATCCTTGGCTTCAAGCAATATTTCCTTCTTTTGCGCCTCGGCGTCCTTGCCGGCCTCATCCAGCATTTTAGCAACTTCTTCTTCAGCAGTTCTTATCCTGCTTTCGGCCAAAAACCTTCTCCCGAAATAGCCACCTATCAATCCTACAGCCAAAGAAAGGGTAATTATAGCAAAACTAACTATATCTATCTTTATCACCTCCTTATTATGAATTTACCGCAATA
>CAYRCG010000101.1:0-7725 GCA_964422685.1 uncultured Syntrophomonas sp.
TTTCATATTAACCCCCATGGTCAGGGACCGCAAACAACGATGAAAAGGGAGTTTGCCTATTCTCTATTGAATTATTTTTAAAAAGAGGGTAAAATTTGCCTTAAGGAATGGAAGGGGGTTAGCTATATGGAAACGGCAGCTATAGCCGGTATGGTTATGGGGGCGCAGGCCGATAGGCTGCAACAAGAAGTAGCGGTGGGAGTCATGAAGATGCAGATGGACGCCAGCAAGGAAGCTGCTCAGGGCATCATAGATATGATGAAAATTAGTAGCCAAGCCCTAGAAAAATCGGTAAACCCCCATCTGGGTACCAGCTTAGATGTATTCGCTTAAGATATTATTTGCATACAACAATACAAGGTGAATCCTAAAAGGTCTGAATAACCGGGTACAAGAAAGGATGTCAAAATGGATTCTATGTATGAAATGGCGGGTGAAATTATCGAGCTTTCCCGGACTATTAAGGAGGGCTTGGTACATATCAACGGCAGAATGGATGATGGGCGGTTAATGGAAACAGTGTACCTTTTCGAGGATATACTAGAAGCCTTCGCTACTATCGAAATACCTTTGCAGCGGCTTTTGCAGGAAGATAATATGGATAGGTTACAGAAGGCTACAATCGAATTTAAAAAGAGCTTGGAAGTGTTGGCCCAAGCTTTTGAAGCCAATGATTTAGAGAAGTCCCGGACGGAATTGGCCCAATCCATGATTCCATCCTATTCACGCTGGCAGGCAGAACTAGAACAAAGCCTTAGGGCTTACCGGCAATCATAAATCACGCCATAATACGAGGGCATACACCTAATCAGAACCCTCAAGCCGCGGGACGAGCCGTTGGGATTGCCCGTGCGATAAAGCGAGTGGGATATTTAAGCCAGCGAATGCATAATTATTGCTCCACGCAGCAGAATCATAATTTACATATGACATAATAGCCCAGGATACCCGGAGGGTGCCCTGGGTTTCTTTATAGGGTCCTAATTTTAGCGGGTGATATAAAGTTTTTACCACGTTTTCCCGATATTCTTCATAGTCGATATATTGCTAGGAGGTTTACCGGATGAGTGTTAATATGCAGGCCTATAATCAATATAAGAGATCTGCCGTAGAGACTGTAGCACCCGAAAAACTGTTGCTTATGCTTTATGATGCGGCCCTGAAGAATATAAACAACGCTAAAAAGGCTATAGAAGATAAAGATGTAAATCGAGCCCATGGGCAGATAATGAAGACCGAGGAAATTATCGTTGAATTGATGTCTACCTTAAATATGGAATATGAAATATCCGAGAGACTGTTCTCCCTTTATGAATACTTTTATCATCGGCTCACCTTGGCTAATGCCCAAAAGGACATAGGAATACTTGATGAGGTAGGGGGATTCCTGCTGGAACTGAGAGATACTTGGCAGGAAGCGGTTAATGCCTTAAAAACAGCCGCCCCCCAGGAGGGAAAAAAACCTGAATCGGGGATTGGGTCTGGCTTAAAAACAGTAGTTACCGATGAAGCGCTAGGGGGCAAACCAATGAATAGGACTGCTGCTAATGCCTCCAAGGGGATAAATATTACCGGTTAGGGTTGCTTGCGGTTGCAACCTACGGTCAACAATAGTTTTAATTCATTTATCGGTAGTTGTGCCTGGCGGGGCTACAGGAGAACAATATGGTGATTATAGTAAGGAGGCGAGATATATGCGGGTGGACGGGCAAGGGATAGCCCCGATAGCGTACCCCGGGGAAACTAAGCGGACGAATAGTACAGTAGCGACTATTTTCAAGGAAACGGGTGAGGAACCGAGGGAAAAAATCAGCCGGGAGAGCCTTAATGCACAATTAGAGGCCAAAAAGATCGAGGAATTGGCTAGAAACTTGAACGAAGCGGTGAAGTTTGCCAACTGTCATCTTGAATTCCAACCTTATGAGGATAGTGGTCGATTCCAAGTTAAGGTAGTGAATAGCCTGAGTGGTGAGGTTATAAAAGAGATACCACCGGATTATTTATTAGATTTCTCCATTAAAATGAAAGAAATGATAAACCAGATAGTCGGTCTTCTCGTAGACGAATTAGTGTAGAAGGAATTTTTATTCGGAAATGGAGTTGACATCTTTATGGAGGCCTTACAGCCGTTTGGGCAAATACGGGTTTTGTATGGCGATTTATTGCAGCTATCCAAAAAACAGTTGTTGTTAGCCCAGAATATTAATATAGACCAGGACCTGGACCAGGAAATAATGAATCTATTTCAAAAACGCCAGGAAATAATGGAGCAGATTGAATTACTTCTCTTGGAGAAAATAGAGCAAAAACATCAACCACAGACCGGACTATCCTCCGAAAAAACGCAGGCCAATACAAATGATGAGATATCCCGCGAAATTATTGCTATAATAAGAGATATCCATGCCCACGATGAAGTCGGGCGTAAAATAATAGAAAAATCTCAGCAGAGTATAGGGAAAAAATTGGCCGGCCTGAAAAAAAACCGTGTCGCCGCCAATGCTTATTTGAATTTCGAAAGCGGTGGAGATGCTTGGTTTTTTGACCAGAAAAGATAGTTAACTTCTACAGGTTGGGGGAATGAGTCTACTATGTCCGGGAAAAATATTTTAGAGATAATTGAGAACTTTAGGCAGCAAAGGCTAAGTTATTCCCGCATGCTGGATTTAGCTAATGAACAACTGGCTATTCTGGAAAAAAGCCAGGGTAATGTATATGCTGGTGAAGTAGATGATTTGCTCCAACAGAGAAAGGAAGCCCTAGAAAAGATAAAGGAAGATGATCGCCAAAACAAAGAGTTGCAACAGGAAATAATTATGGAACTGGATATAGAAGGGTTTGTCCTGGGACAACTTGAGGACAAATTGGAACCCGCGCATTATATGGCTCTCAGCGAACAATTAAACGGTCTAAGCATATTATTGGAGAAGATCAGCGAGAGTGACAAACGAAACCACGACCTAATGCAGCGGGCTATAGATAGTAAGCGGCAGATAAAGAACCCCCCCCTGCAAAACAGCCAGAAAGCTAGCCAGGCTTATAGGCAATCCAAGTTAAATAGGGACTAAATAATGGAAAACGGAGACTCAGGAATAATCGAGCAAATCCTTGCTATTTAAAATATTTCGCAGTATAATTAGCCATAAGGCTTAATGGGCTACTTTTTCCAGTGCACATTGGGCAAATTTCTAAAAAGTGAGGTTTTTTTTACATGTTTCAAGACAAGACTTTAGTGTGCCAGGATTGTGGACAGGATTTCGTTTTCACTGCTGGTGAACAGGAATTCTACAGTGAAAAGGGTTTTGAAAATGAGCCCAAAAGATGCCGGGAATGTAGAGTGAATCGTCGTAATAGTCGTAACAGTAACCGGGGACCGCGCGAGATGTTCGCGGCCATCTGTGCTGGTTGCGGAGCCGATACAGAGGTTCCATTCAGACCAGTTGAAGGCAGACCGGTTTATTGTATGGAATGTTTCCAGAAACAAAAAGAAGCAGCGTACTAATTACGAATTTATTACCGGGCTGCAAAGCCCGGTTTTTACATTTCTGGGATTATACTTTTGCCATCTCCGACGCTATGCCAAGGCGGATTCATTCTCACTAAAGGATTTTTTGACTACTAAGTAGTATAATATAAATAACAACAGGGAAAGGGGTGTTTCTATGAGATTTACCATCCGGGGAAGAAACATTGAGATTACCGATGCATTAAAAGATTACACCACCAAAAGGCTTTCCAAGTTGGAAAAATATTTCGAAGATGTAAAGGAGGCACAGGTAGCTTTATCTATTGAGGGAGAGGCTCATAAAATCGAAGTTACTATACCTTTGAACGGGATAATCCTCCGGGGGGAGGAAATGAGCGACGATATGTATAGCTCCATCGACATGGTGGAGGAAAAACTAGAGAAACAGATAGAAAAATACAAAACCCGGCTTTATCGGAGTTACCGGGGTGCGGGGTTAAAAAAGGCTTTAGCTGAGGAAATCCGCAAGGAATTAGACCAGGGTGGGAAAGTTGAAAAGTTTAAGATTGTCCGTAGCAAAAGATTTGCTTTAAAACCCATGGACATAGAAGAGGCTATAATGCAAATGAACCTTTTGGGACATAGTTTTTTTGTATTCTTCAATCCGGAAAGCGAAGAGGTTAATGTAGTCTATAAAAGGAAAGATGGGAACTATGGGCTGATCGAGCCGGACTTCGATTAGTTGAAGCCGGTAAGCAAAAAGTGATAATATTATAATGTTAATGAAAATAATAGGAACCATAAGGTTCCTTCTTTTTTGCGAGGTATAAAAGATGATAAAAAAAGTACTAAGGTCATTTTAGGATGATGATGAACGGGAAGTTAGAAAACTTAGGCGCAAGGTGGAAGAAATCAATTCTCTGGAAATAGAGTTCCAAGGATTGACGGAGGAGGCATTCCCACAAAAAACAGCCGAATATAAGGAAAGGCTAAAGAATGGTGAGGAAATTGACGATATATTAGCTGAGGCTTTTGCTCTGGTAAGAGAGGCCTCCATGCGTGTCTTATCTATGCGGCATTTCGATGTGCAGTTGATCGGGGGGATGGTACTTCACCAGGGAAGGATTGCGGAAATGAAAACCGGTGAAGGTAAAACCTTAGTAGCCACCCTTCCGGCTTATTTGAATGCTTTGCAGGGCAAAGGGGTCCATATCGTAACTGTCAATGATTACCTTGCATCCCGTGATGCTGCCTGGATGGGTCCGGTTTTGGAATACTGCGGTTTATCAGTAGGACTGATTATACATGGTTTAAGCTACGAGGAAAGAAAAGCTGCCTATGCTTGTGATGTAACCTATGGCACTAATAATGAGATGGGTTTTGATTATCTGCGTGATAATATGGTGGTTGCAGCGGATAATATGGTACAGCGCGAACTGCATTATGCCATTATTGATGAAGTTGATTCGATTTTGGTCGATGAAGCCCGCACCCCCCTGATTATTTCCGGCGAGGGGGACAAACCCACCACTCTTTATTATCAGATTGCCAAATTTATCCCCCGTTTAAAAAACGAAGAGGATTATAAAGTAGATGAAAAGGCCCATGTGGCTACCTTGACGGAAGAAGGAGTAGGGAAAGTAGAAAAATACTTTGCTATAGAAAACCTATCGGAAAACATGGAGTTGGCCCATCATGTAAACCAGGGCCTAAAAGCCCATAGCCTTATGAAAAGGGATAGGGATTATGTAGTCAAGGATGATCAAGTAATAATTGTAGATGAATTTACCGGGCGCCTGATGTTCGGTCGCCGTTATAGTGACGGTTTGCACCAGGCGATTGAGGCCAAAGAAGGGGTGAAGATAGAAAAGGAATCCCAGACCTTGGCTACCATCACCTTTCAGAACTATTTTCGCATGTATAAAAAGCTGGGGGGGATGACCGGGACCGCCAAAACCGAAGAAGAAGAATTCCGCAAGATATACGGTATGGATGTAGTAAGCATACCTACCCATAACCCTATGGTAAGGGCCGATCAGTCGGATATGGTTTATCGTACGGAAGAAGGAAAATTCCGGGCGGTGGCAGAAGATATTATTTCCCGGCATCAAGCTAAACAACCCGTTCTAGTCGGAACTATTTCGGTAGAAAAGTCAGAATACTTGAGCGAAATGTTGACGAAAAGGGGTATTAAACACCAGGTATTGAATGCCAAATATCATGAAAAAGAAGCCCAGATTATAGCCCTGGCCGGCCAGGAAGGGGCAGTAACTATTGCCACCAACATGGCGGGACGCGGTACCGATATAGTATTAGGGGGGGGTATGCAGGGAGTCGGCGGTCTATATGTCCTGGGAACGGAAAGACACGAATCCCGCCGCATAGATAACCAATTGCGCGGACGCTCCGGACGCCAGGGGGACCCGGGCGAATCACGTTTTTATGTATCTCTGGAAGATGATCTGATGCGTCTTTTTGGCTCGGCTAATGTTGAGGGCATCATGGATCGTCTAGGAATGGATGACGACTTGCCTATAGAGCATAAGATGATTAGCCGGGCGATTGAAAGTGCCCAGAAAAAGGTGGAAGCTCGCAACTTCAGTATTAGAAAAAATGTTTTAGAATATGACGATGTTATCAATCAGCAGCGGGAAGTAATGTATGGCGAACGTCGCAAGGTTTTATTCGGCGAGGACTTGAAAGAAACTGTCACCAGTATGATAACTGATGTTATAGAACAGGCCGTGGAGAAATATGCCGGTGAATTAAAATATTCGGATGAATGGGATTTACCGGGATTCTTAAGCTATATCGAGCAGAGCATTATTCCCCAACCCGATTTTAAAAAAGAAGATTTGTTGGGGATGAGAAAAGATGAGGCTATAGCATTCTTAACTGAAAAGGCCCAGGTCCTTTATGAATCGCGGGAAAAAGAAATGGGCAGCGAGCTTATGCGGGAGCTTGAAAAGGCTATCCTCCTGCGAATAATCGACGAAAAATGGATGGACCATATAGATGCTATGGACCAACTGCGTAACGGGATTTCCCTGCGGGCCTACGGTCAGAAGGATCCGCTTATTGAATATAAATTCGAAGCTTTTGAAGCTTTCCAAATGATGATTGAAAACATGAAGGAAGATGTAGTACGCTATATTTTCCGGGTGAAAGTGGTGCAACAGCCGGAACAAAGGAAAACCTTCGAAAATCAGGGAGAAGAGGCGGAGAAGAAACCGGTGCGTGTAGGAAAAAAGATAGGGCGCAATGACCTCTGTCCCTGTGGTAGTGGGAAAAAATACAAGAAATGCTGCGGGAGAGGGGTTAGTTAATGGATATAGCTACTCTTATCGGGATGATAGTAGGCTTGGGAGGCCTGATAGGGGGCTTCCTGCTGGAAGGCGCGCATTTGGGGAGCCTTTGGGGACATACCGCTTTTATAATCGTGCTCGGTGGAACCATAGGGGCTACCGTAGTGTCTTATACGATGGAGGAGCTAAAAAAGGTACCTTATTTTTTGAAGGTAGTATTTGCTGATAAGAAAGTCGATTATTTTACAGTTATGGAATCGCTGGTGGATACAGCCGATAAGGCCCGGCGGGAGGGATTGCTCAGCTTGGAAAGCCAGCTCGGGGAAATAGATAATGATTTCCTGTCTCGGGGTTTGCAACTGGTAATAGATGGAACTGACCCCGAACTAACCCGTAGTATGTTGGAAATGGAGATAGAGGCCCACGAGAAAAGTGAGAAAGTGGGCGTTGACATATTCATGACCGCCGGCGGTTTTGCCCCTACTATGGGCATAATCGGGACGGTTATGGGACTAGTGCATGTTTTAAGTAATATTGCCGAGCCGGATAAGTTAGCCGGCGCTATTGCGGTAGCTTTTTTGGCTACCCTTTATGGTGTTTCGACTGCTAACGTACTTTGGGTACCCTTTGGTACCAAGATAAAAGTAAAGTCGGGGAAGGAGATTCTCCTGATGGAATTGGTTTTGGAAGGGATACTATCCATACAAGCGGGGGAAAACCCCCGGGTAATCCGGGAAAAATTGATGACTTTCTTGCCGGCTGACGCTCGGGAAAAAGGAGCCGTGCAGGAAAGGGCCGGATTGGGGATGTGATCTAGATGGCCAGACGCAGAAGGAAGAAAGTCGAGGAAGAGGAATCTGGCGGTATGGAGCGCTGGCTTATTACCTATGCAGATTTGATCACCTTATTGATGGTTTTTTTTGTCCTTTTGTATTCTATGAGCCAGGTAAATGC
>CAYRCG010000102.1:0-7719 GCA_964422685.1 uncultured Syntrophomonas sp.
AAAATTATGGCCCGGGAAAGTAATCACGGTAGCGAATTGCCGGATAAATTCCGGCGCATAGCAAAAGACGCTGGGCGGCTCAAGGGTGATCAAAATAGTATTCCCCGGCGGGCATAAAGTGCTTTCCTCCGCAGATAAGCCATCATATACCACCCAATAATCGCATTCCTTAATATCCCTATCAACGATAAAGCGGCATTTTCGCCATACCCCCTGCAATCCCGGAGTCTGGCGAATTAAAGGCTCATGGTAAAAGCGGGTGGATATTTTAACTTTTAACATCGCTGTGCCTCCTGAATGAATCTGTTCTGTACAGACTGCAGTATTATACCTGGGAAAACCGCCGGTTGCTCCTACCTCGTCCGGATATACCAGGCTATAGTAGCGGCTAACCCCTGTGAAAATGGTGTTTCGGGATTAAACCCTAATTTTCGCAGCTTGGATATATCCGGGCAACGCCTTATAGGACTCCCCGGCGGTAAAGGACCGCTTATTATTCTTGCCTCCCGCCCTAAATGGCTAAATATTTTTTCCGCAACATTTTTTATGCTTATTTCTTCCGGATTGCCGATATTGTATATATTCAAATGTTGACCTGCTGCCAATAAAATCATTAGTCCATCAATAAAATCATCAATATAGATAAATGAGCGGGTCTGGCTGCCATCCCCCTGAATTAAGAAAGGAACCACCCCCTGCGGATTAGATACAATAGCTGCGCAAGCCCGTATTATAAATTGGGGTAGTACATGCTCCTCACCCATATCCGGGCCATAGACATTATGCGGCCGGAAAATTAATACCCGTTCAAAGTCTTTGCGGCCATAGTTAATAGCCATTAATTCACAGGCGATTTTCCCACCGCTATAGGAAAAGCGAGGGTTAAAGGGGTCCGGTATGATTAAAGGTACTGTTTCATCACTGGGAAAATGCGGAGGGTCCTGGTACACTTCGGAGCTGGAGGCTAAAACCAATTCTCCTATATCCCAGCGGCGGCAACTATCTATAACATTCAACATGCCTTTTAGGGCTACATCTATTACTAGCTCCGGCTTTTTGTAAAATAACTCCGTGCCATTAATATAGGCTAAATGAATCAGCGCATCCATTCCCTTAGCAGCAGCTATTAGCCGTTCCCTATCGCGGATATCCCCTTCGATTATCTCGATTTCTCCGGCTAAGCCTCGCAGTCTTTCTGCCCGCCCACGGCTCTTATTATCATAAATCTTTAGTTCATAACCTGCACTTAGCAATCTCTTGCCCAGGGCCGTTCCGATAAAACCACATCCACCGGTAAGCAGATATCTTTTGGCCATTTCTTCACTCCTTACTAATTGTGCAGAATTACCCGGCTTCAGCTATGGTAAAATAGCTTGGCTATGACTGCCTAAAGCCATATAGCCTACTCCCGCCGGCAAGTGAAGTTCCGAAGTCCTAAAGTTGTTCCAGAAATCATAGATTAGTGCAGGTCGGTCTAGCAATGCACCCATTTCTTCGATATTCATCCCGGCAAACACCGGATGATTATTCAATATCAGGATTAGGTGGCTACCCTTCATGGCATCTTCTAGGTCGAGGCAAGGGGTAAGGCCTAAAGTATTTTCTATTTCCTTAGCCCTTACCAGCGGGTCAAAGCCCCGAAAGCAAGCATAGGGAAAGTACTTACGTAAGGAATTCAAAATAGGGCGAGCCATAGTACCACGGAGGTCATCCGTAGGCGGCTGTCCCTTAAAAGCTAAGCCTAACAGAGTAATCTGCGGACAAAGGGGGAAGGAATCTAAATTCGCGCAAACCTTGCTTAGGTGAGATACGATTTCCTCCGGTTGTTCTTCATTGACCCTCCTGGCCGCTAAGGTAATCTCCGGACGCAAGCCCAATTCTATAATACCTTCAGCCAAAATATGCGGGTCTTTTTCCAAGCAAGGGCCGCCAACCGGCCCCGGCATAGGTAAACGGCTGCGGGGGTAGGCTAGATTGCCTGCCTTGATAACTTCGATGGCGCTAACTCCGGCAACATCACATAGGCGAGCAACTTCATTAGCATAGGCAAAAAGAACATCCCGTTGGGCATTATCGATTAACTTGATCATTTCCGCTGTTTCCATATCCTTTACCATTATTACCGTCGGGGTAACGAATAGGAATAAATGGGCGGCACGGATAGCCGCAACCGGGGTAAAACCACCGATTATTTGGGGTAAAGTGCGAAGTTCTGGCAAGGCTCCCCCCTCTAGGCTGCGCTCTGGGCAAAAAGCCAGATCAAAATCAACCCCGGTCTTTTCCAGGATGGATCGGGCAATTTTGCGGCTGGTCCCTAGTTTTACAGTTGAGCGCATAATAACCAGGTCATTATGTTTTAAAACCAATGCTACATCCCTACAGGCGTTTTCTATCGTATCCAAGCGGGCCCTCCCTTTTTCATCCAAGGGAGTACCAACTGTAATTATATAGACTTTAGCTTCGCCGCCATCCTCTATCCGGGCGCTTATTCGCAGCGCACCTGATTCTACCATTCTTTTCAGGCGAGCCGATAGGCCGGGCTCAAAGAAACGGGCTTTGGCTTTCTGTAAATCGGACGCTATATCTTCTTTTATCTCTACCCCTAATATCTCAAAACCACGTTCCGCCATCACGATAGCCAGGGTAAGACCGACATAACCCAGCCCAACTATACAGATTTTCCGATCAGGGTATGTTAAAGGCACTTTAATCATTTCTACATCCATCCCTTCACATAACCCAAATAATATCCCCCCTATAATTCTTTGCTTCGGGCATAGACACTAACTTTTTCTCCTCCTGCCCCTATAAGTAGTACCCGGGCGAATTCTGCCGCTTCCCAGGTACTTAGGGCTACCGCTTCCCCGGGGTAGCCTTCGCCCTTCAGGCAGATTTCCTCCCCGGTATCATAGAAAGTGGAGCAAGGGCATTTGCTGTAACCCACTTGTATCCGGGCCCTTAATCGGCCAGATTCAGGGCAGTTGTTAGCGATTAAAAATGTAGCCAAAGCCCTCGGTCCTAGTGCTATAGGAGTAGATGTTGCCACAGGCACCTCCGGGCAAGAGGGTATAATTATTTCTTCCTTATCAAAGATATGCAGAAACCCATCCACAAGATTAATATGAAGTTTGGGCCATTCGTCCGCATTGAAATGCTCGCGGCTGTAAAAGGCGAGCAACCCGTTCGATTTTTCATTTCCTTTTAACATCAAGCCATTGTTGACAATGGAACCATCGTACCAGCCTTTTACCAAATTACTTAAATCGATTTTTAGTTTTCCCATCGGGGTTTTGGGGTCAACCCCAATCTTTCCGGCAACCTCCGGAAAACATAAAGGTTGGGTGTCCCAAGTGACAGTCTTTTCCTGCCAAGTGCTAGACAAACGCTGTACAGTTACATCAGTAACATCTATAACTTCATTCCTATACATAGTAAGTTCTAGTTCCGCCTTTTCTAGGCTGCAGCACTTAGGAAGACCCTGCAATCTAAACTTCAATATAGAACGATAAACATCGCCTGGCTGCCGGTATTGTCCGATGTTTAGACAACTCCCATCGGCAAAATTATCTTTAGCATACCATTCCGAAATATAGGTTTCTTGAATAGGTAATAAAGTAACCCTGGCCACTATAACACTCCCCCTTGATAGTACTATTACAAAATATGCCTTTTCCCGCGTTTTGTTACTGTGCAAAGAGGACGGTTCTCATTGCACACACCATTATATAGGCACATTGACGCGGCAAAAACCGCCTCTATTATACGTTGCACGGGAACTATCCGATGCCCAAGGGTCGATCAAACAGACCCGAATGTGCATAATTGCTATATATTTCTCTTACAGGGATTATATATTTATAGTTCCAGTTTGTAGCACCATCAGCGTAAAATTGAATAATATAAGGTAGATGCGAGCCTTGTTAGATTGCATTGTTAAGTTAGAAATTAGATTGAGGAGGAATGTTAAAAATGAGCGAATACAAATTGGAGAACTTATGCTGCTGCCCCCCCGATCCTCCTGTCCTCAACCAGACAATTCTGGTTTGTGGAAGCGGAAGCGGGATTACCCTTCCTATCTATGAGGATCCCTGTTGCCAACTAGCCAACCCGCATGTTATCGCTAATCTATCTATCGATACCGGCGCTTTAGCAAATCCCCGAGTTAAACTGGATTTTTCCACTATAATAAACTATAAGGAATCCGGTAGCTTGGTGGTGTGCGGTTTGAGACTGATCTTCCAATTATCCAGGGTTTGCGCAGGAACAAAAATTGCTTTGGGGAGCTGGAATTTTGTACGTAAGATAAAACCTTCCTGGGGTGTAGGACCTTTAAATGCAGAAATGGAACTTAAACACGGACCTGGACCTGGACCTGGACCTGGACCCGGCGGTATCTTCGTAGAAACTGTAGACAGCTTCGGCTTTACCTTCTGCGATTGTCAAGCTTGCCCCGGTTGCTGCAGTTATTTGGTCGAAATTATTCATGCCCAAACGAACGGGGTTGATTTTGCAAGCATTTCCAATCCTATACTGAATGCTATAGCGGTAGGCCCTCTCGGCTAGAAGAATAGAATAAACCGGAGGAAACGATAGCGGTTCGGAAATGGTGGAAGCGGAATTACGCTATAAAGCAAAGGGGGAAGGATTTTTCCTTCCCCCTTCTTCTATGTATTGAGCCGGAGTTAACCTTTATTGTAGCAGGCTGCGCAACTTAAGAATAGCGCTTTTTTCTATGCGGGAAATCTGTACCTGTGAAACCCCCAAGTCCTCCGCAATAAGAGTTTGGGTTTCGTCCTGGAAAAAGCGGCGAATAATCACCACTCTCTCCCTTTCATCTAATTTAGCCAAGGCTTCACGCAGAGCTAGCTTCTCCAGTATAGCCACATTGCCCTCCTCGTGAGCCAATTTATCCAACAATGAAAGATGCTCTTTTTCTTCGCTAGGGATTACATCATGGATATAGGCCGGGGTCTGGCAAGCCTCCATAGCCACTACAATATCTTCCTTTTCCATTTCTAATAGGCTGGCTATCTCATTGATTACCGGTTCCCGCCCCAAGTCCCCGCGCAGCTTATCTTGGGCCCAGCGAATTCGCGCATAAAGTTCCTTAAGCCCCCTTTGCACTTTGACCATTCCGTCATCGCGCAAATATTTTTTTATCTCCCCTATTATCATAGGCACGGCATAGGTAGAAAAGCGAACATTAAAGCTGAAATCAAAACGTTCGATCGCCTTTAGTAAGCCCATAGCCCCCACCTGGAAAAGATCCTCCGGGTCATGAGGACTATTTTTGAAGCGCTCGAGAACCAGGTATATTAAACCGATATTAGCTTCATATAGCTGTTCTTTGGCTTCTTGATCCCCCTTTTGCACCAGGCGGAGGAGGGCCTCATTATTTTGATAATCGCTTGAGGACACAGTCAAGCCCCCTTTACGCATAGGCCTCTTGCTTTATTTTCCCATAATATCTTTTTAACCGCACCGTGGTGCCTTCGCCCGGACGGCTAAATACTTCCATTTCATCCATAAATGATTTCATAAAGGTAAAACCCAGTCCTGTCCGGGAGTTATCACTGGTAAATGCAGGTTCCATAGCCTTGTCAATGTCGTCTATCCCTTTCCCATGGTCCTCAACTATAATTTCCAAGCTTTGATCGTCCATGATACTAACTAAAAGGACTATTTTACCGCTACAACTGTTGTTATAGGCATGTATTATACTATTGGATACCGCCTCCGATACTACTACCTTGATTTCTTCTATATCCTCCAAGGTTAAATCTAATTGTGCGGCGAAAGCAGCTACGCAGGAGCGGGCAAAGGACACATTTTCCGGCAGGCTTTTAAATTCAAAGCGTACATAATTTTTCACATTCATAATGATTCCAGCCCAAGGCTGGTATTCACCTCCTTAAATATTGATTATATCCTGTTCTCTCCGGTATAAGGGAATAAGTTTATTAATCCCCGAAAAAAGCAAAATCTTTTCTACCGATGGTTTCGCCCCAGCAATATACATCTTACCTTTTTCCGCCTTCATCTTTTTATATCTGCCTATGATTAAACCCAGACCGGAGCTGTCAATAAAGCTTACTTTTTCCAGGTTTAAAATCAAGTTTTTTACTCCCCGGCTTAGAATCTCATCATCGATTTTTTGCCGGAGATTATCTGTCACCAGCAAATCCAATTCGCCTGATATTTTCACCACTAAAGTATTTCTTACTAGTTTTAAATCTGTCTCCATAGCAAAATCCCCTCCCCGTAGTTGGCCGCTAATAAAACCTTCTACAAGGAGGGAATGAATACCTTCCACAAAATTCCTTTTATAATAGATAGATTTCGGCAAATACCTTCCCGATTTCTTTCAGCAAGCCCCCACGGGCAACATCATCGGGCGCAATCAAATTTATCTCTTTGACTAGGTCCTCGTCTTTGTAAAGCGAGATTTCGCCTAATTTTTGTCCCTTGCTTACCGGTGCATCAACGTAAGGGAGGATGGAGATTTTGCTCGTAATTTTCTTTTCCTCCCCCTTGATTACCGTGCAGCCTACTTCTTCCTCCGCCACCACTTCTACCTGTTCCTGCACACCTTTTCCTATCTTTACTATCCCGCAACTCTTTCCTTGACCGATTAGACTTTTATAGGCGTATTGGGCAAAACCATAATTTAAAATTTGCATCGAATCGCGAAAATTGCCATGTTTCTCCGGGGATGCCAAAACCACAGAAATAAGCCGCAGGCCGTCCCTTTTAGCTGTCCCCACCAAGCAGTATTTGGCCTCATTGGTCCAGCCGGTTTTAAAACCATCAGCTCCCTGATACCACCAGAGCAATTTATTAGTGTTAAAAAGCTTAAATTCCCCCTGCCTAAGTTCATGTTCCTTGATGGAACAGTATTCTAGTATCTGAGGGTGAGCCAAGGCTTCACGTCCAATCACCGCCATATCATAAGCACTGGTATAGTGTTTGGGAGCACTAAGCCCATACGAATTCACAAAATGGGTGTTCTTCAGACCTAGCTCTTTGCCCTTTTGATTCATTTTGTCGACGAAATTCCGATGGGTTCCCTCCAAGTGTTCGGCAACTGCTACACAGGCATCGTTGGCTGAACCAACGGCTATAGCGATTAGCATTTCTTCATAGCTCATCTGTTCACCCGGTTCTAGATAAATCTGGGACCCCCCCATCTTCCAGGCATTCTCACTAGTAACAACTTGGTCCTTTAAACTCACCTTGCCTTCTTCCAGGGCCCCCACCGCCAGTATTAAAGTCATCAGCTTGGTCATGCTCGCCGGAGCTAATTGTTTATGTTCGTCCTTGGCCAAGAGTATTTTACCAGAATCAGCATCCATTAGAACATAGGATTCTGCTTTCGCCTCCACCATTTCCGCGCCTAGCGTGGCGGGAGCAGCGATAAGCAGCATCAGGCTTAATAAGACCAAGCAGGCAACACTTCTTTTAAGATACATGTTCTAAAACACCTCCCCTGTAATAATCATCAATAGATTATATTGGGGAGTGAAAGCTATTATACCAACAGATTGTAAAGATGACGCAAACCTCTAATTTCTGCTTTTTTCCGGTAGCCCGTTATGTTATTATTAATGCAAAGTATCTATATAGCGATAGTGGAGGATGAAAAGCCCAACGCGGCAATCTTCCCATGGCGTGAGGCGTGAGGCGTGAGGCGTGTGAGCGGCTTGGAATGTCTAACGCCCC
>CAYRCG010000103.1:0-7543 GCA_964422685.1 uncultured Syntrophomonas sp.
GGTCGCTAACTATGGTTGGTATGGAAGTGCTGCCGCCTCCGCCGCCGCCACCGCCAACGCCGCCGCCACCGCTGCTAGGACAATAAACGGTTTTTCCGCCAACTATAGCGCTAATGCCGCTGGCCAATGTGGTTTGTCCTGGAGTAGGTTCGATATTTACACCATTCTTATTTATAGAAGCCTTGGTAATAGTACCTTTGCCTACCACCTTAACCCCTGAGTTAGCTATGAATTCATTTATAGAGGTATCCCCTGACAGGACTATTCTGAGTTTCCCGTCAGCTTTTTCTGCTTTTGCTACCGCCAGCTTACAGTTCTCTAAATATATGCTGTTTTCTCCGCCACCCTTTATAGTAGTGGTGCCGCTAACGGCGACATTTTTCAAGCTAACCTGGCCAGAGCCCACTGCCTCGTCTATCAGCAGGTCGCCTTTGATTATCATGTTTTGCAGGACTACTCCATCGGAGGTGATGCTTATATTCTTCTCCACGATTATATTGCCACTGGCCGGTCCGTATGTACCTGCCCGGTTATAAACTGTCGGGATATCTTCAATTACCCCCCCATACCCCATAGCTGCGCTCACAATGACTACTGCCTCAGCTCTGGTTATGGGATTCTCCGCTTTCACGCTGGCATCGGGATAACCCTTTATAAGGCCGGCTTTCACTACTGCCGCCATATAGGCCTTGCTCCAGCTAGGAATGGTGGCTGCATCTTTGAATTGCCCCAGGACATTATTTGTTTCTAGAGTGTCTAGTTTTAGAATCTTGGCAGCGATAATCGCTACTTCTTGGCGGCTTATCTGATTATTAGGTTGCATGCTGCCGTCCTGGTAACCGGAAATATAACCGGCAGCTTTGGCCCGGGCTATCTCAGCAGCGAACCAGTCAGTCGGCTGCACATCGTTGTAATCGATTGCCACCGAATTAGTTAAATTAAATGCCTTGTTGACCATAGTAATAAATTCAGCCCGGGTAATAGTGTTATCAGGCTTAAAGCTCCCATCCGGATAGCCGTTAACGACTGATTGACCCAGCAAAGAATTGATTGAGCTTTCTGCCCAATGATTACCGATATCGTTTAAGTTGGTTGCAGCATTTACCGGCATGATGGCACTGAAGCTGATAGCGATCATCATGGCAAAAACCAATAAACAACTGATCCCTTTTCTTTTGCGCAAAGCATTTTCCTCCTTACTTTTAAATATTGTGGGTTGCGGGTTTAGTTAAAGATCACCCCCAGTAATCATTCTATGACAAATTCCTTATTAATTCTCTATGGCCCAGGGTAAAGATTCCTCGCAAGCTCGGAATGACACAGGACGTAAGCTCGGAATGACATGGTTTACTGTCATTGCGAGGAGCGGAGCGACGTGGCAATCCTCCCCCCCGGGTATAGCTCTGCCGGGGTATAGCCCTGCAGGGTAAAGATTCCTCGTTGCACTCGGAATTTTCATGCACTATGTGCACCACGGTAAACGAATAGGGTCAGGGCATTCGCTGTTTAATGGTTGAGATATTATCAGCGTCCTTCAGCGCCCGAAGGGTCAGCGTAAATCTGCGTCTAAAAACCCCTTTTACAGCAATGACATAGGGCATACGCTCGTACTGACACGGACCGTACACGGTATGACATGGTTTACTGTCATTGCGAGGAGCGGAGCGACGTGGCAATCTTCCCCCCGGTAAAACACAAAACTGTATATAATAAATTACCATACTTTTCATCTAAATGTAAATGTAAACAGGGGTATATGATAAAGCAAGCCGGATTAGTTATGCCATAAAATCCGATATTACCGCCCTTTAAAACCTGTATCCCTTTTAAAGGGATTCAGCACTTAGAAAGCCCAAATCCTTACCATATTTATGGGCCAGTTCCTGCATCACCTTTATTTCATCGCTGTTCAAGCGGGAGCGCAGGACCTTATGTATCTTTTTTAATTCCGCATCACTTATTTCAGCTTTACTGCCGGTTCTATATAAATATTCTATTTCCGACCAATCTAGTCGGCGAAGAACAATCATCCCCGCTTTCACTAAATCCTTTTTATCTATAGGTTGTTCTATTTGCTTCTGCACCCCGCTGATAATATCATTTCTACCGAGCGTTCCTGGCTCTTCCCGCTCAGGTGTAAATTCCCCCGGAGACAAGGGCTTACCACTATCAGTATCTATACCCGGTATCACACCATGGCTATAAGGCAGTAGTGGCTGCACACCTTCTCTATCTCCACCGCCTATAATGGCCTTCCCCATGTCTTCGCCACCCGGTTCCCCTGAATCGGGAGATAACCCCGGCTCGCTGATTACGCTACCCGGTCGATTTATCATTACTACCAGACGATCCATCACATAGTTTAAATATATGGCCGAAACTAGGGAAAGCATAAGGAGGCTTCCCAATACTATAAATAATACGGCCCTTCTGCGCATGCGAAAATCCTCCTCTTACTATACTAATTCGCTTTCTTCAAATACTCTCCTGCCAAATAATTAAAAATTCGAGGAAAAAGTGTAGCTTTCCATTTTATAAGAAGTAAGATATTATTTTATAGGAGTTATTCATTATTATTCAATTTTCTTGTAGAAATCCGTCTATTGTGGTTCTGCGCCTGGCACCACTATAAGGTATTCAATACCGTATACGATAGCCGGCAAAACCAGAACCAGGGTTTACGCAGTTATATTAGCTTGTAATAGTATAAATAAAAGTTCCCCCCGGTTTTTCATAAGGGAGAAAAAAATGATAGATTTACATAGCCACATCCTTCCCGGCCTGGACGACGGTGCTGGCGATATGGATGAATCACTAGCCATGGCTGAGTTTGCCCATAAGGATGGTATTACGACTATGGTAGCTACCCCCCACGTCCTGCCAGGTGTTTTCGACAATGATAAAGCAACTATTCTAGCTGCAGTAGATAGATTGAATGAGGCCATACAGGAGCGAAATATAGCGCTTTCGGTTTTACCTGGCGCTGAATATTACCTGGAGCCCGAAATCCCCCAAAAACTGGCGCGGGGGGAACTGCTCACTATAAACGACCGTGCTAGCCATCTACTGGTAGAATTACCCTCGGACTCCGTGCCGGCATACACTTCTCAACTGCTTTACGAATTACAACTTCAGGGAATAACCCCCATCATTGCTCATCCGGAGCGCAACCTCGGTTTTATGAAACAACCGGCCCTGTTAAGGGAGCTTGTTTCACGCGGGATGCTGGCCCAGGTGACCTCTACCAGTATCACCGGTTGGTTTGGCCAAAGGGTAAAAAGAACTGCCATAAGTTTCCTGGAACAGGGACTGGTACAGATTCTAGGTTCCGACGCCCATGCGGCTAAGGGCAGGGCGCCGCTATTAAGCTCGGCTTATAAGTTGGTAGAAAAAAGTCAGGGCAAAGAAATGGCGGAAGAGCTAACCCGGGAAAATTCGGCACGGATTATCGCCGGGGAACAACTTGAAATGCCAAAGAATAAGCCTGATCCGCACCAGCGGCGGGGATGGTCATTATTCTCTAGAATCTGGCAACGAAAGATGATAAATTACAAGGATTGACGAATTTGCAAAACATTTAGCAGGAAATAAGTGATAATTGAAGAAATATATATTAGCCCCCGTGACCTTTAAAACCTGGGACGGGAAAGGGAAGATTCCCTGCAAGCTCGGAATGACGGGGGTTTATGTCATTGCGAGGAGCGAAGCGACGTGGCAATCTTCCCCCCGGGGTATAGCTCTGCCAGGGTATAGCCCTGCGGGGCTAAGATTCCTCGCAAGCTCGGAATGACACGGGGCATACGCTCGTACTGACATAAGGCATGCGCTCGTACTGACGGGGTTTATGTCATTGCGAGGAGCGAAGCGACGTGGCAGTCTTCCCCTTAGCCGCCACCTGACCCTTTCCTTTAATAGAGATAGCTAAAGTTGAGAAAGGAGAAAGCCGGATTGAACGAACGCAAAACCACTCGCAGATTAGCTGAAGCAGAAATAGAAATAGACCTGCGCGAATTCCTGCGCGTATTCAGAAAATGGAGCAAATTAATAATCGCCATGACCCTAATCTGCACCTTAGCAGTAGGTATCCTGAGCTTTTTTGTACTATCCCCTGTGTATCAGGCTAAAACCCTCCTAATGGTAACCCAAGCCACGGATAAACTCCAAGCTAACCCCATCCGCAACAATGAAGGCTTGGAGGATGTAGTAGGTTCGGTCTCGCGCATGCCGGTGCTGACTATGAGTACATACCTGGGGCAGCTTAAGAGCGAAACCTTGATGAATCGAATTATCGAACATTTGAAGCTCGATCCGAAGGAGTACAGCATATATACCCTGGCAGCTATGATTGAAGCAAAGGTAGTAAAGGATTCTAACCTGATAGAAGTCAGCATCACTAACCCCGACCCGGTACTAGCAGCTAAAATTGCCAATGTGCTGTCAGACGAGTACCTGAAGCTGATGAATGAGAAGAATCAGGAACAGATGAGTCGTTCGGTAGATTTCTTAGAAAATCAAAAGATGGTCAACGACCGGGAACTGCAGCAGGCCAGCGGTCTTTTAAGGGATTTCCAGAGCCAGCCGCGGGGAGTGGCGGTATTGGAAACCGAATTTGCGGCTCGTTCCCAGGATTCGGCTAGCCTTAACTCTCGCCTGAAAACGGTACAAATAGAGATTCAACAATTGGCGGCGGGGATTAATAGCCTGGAAAACCAATTAGCCATGACTCCTGCGACCATCGTCAACGCCCAATGGATTGAAGGGCAGGAGAATAACCCTCCCATTCAGGAAAACAACCCGCTCTATATATCTCTCTCCCAGGATTTGATAGGGAGGAAAGCCGCCCTAGCCGAGAAGGAAGGCGAAGCAGCCGGTCTCCGCTTAGGGCTCCTTAGCACCGGGCAGGAGTTGGATATGCTGCAGGCTGAGCTGGCCAATAAGCGTTTGCAGGAGGACACTTTACAGCGGGAAGTCGATCGGCTGAAAAAAACCTCGGAAACTCTGGCGATAAAGAAAACCGAGACCCAGATAGCCAAATCCATAGATTTAGGCGATACCAGCGTGACCATTATCTCGGAAGCATCGGTGCCCATGGATCCGGTAAAACCAAATAAAAAGCTTAATGTATCCCTAGCCTTTATCCTAGGCTTCATATTATTTACCCTTTTAGCCTTTATAATGGAAAAGTTAGATAACACTCTCAATACCCCGGAGGACATCGATCGCGAACTAGGACTGTCGGTTATAGGGGTAATACCCAAAATGACTGAACAGAACACCCGGCATTCATCGTACGGGACATAAGCTGCCATTAATCTATAACCGGCAAACGTCACAGTGACAGAACAGGAAAGGAATGTAACTATCCATGAGCGAACCAAGCCTTTTGATAACCCATGAAAGACCTAAGTCGCCGGTAGCGGAAGCCTATCGCACCCTGCGTACGAACTTGGGCTTTACCTTCATAGATACCCCCTGCCGTTCTATACTTTTTTCCAGCGCTAACCCCCAGGACGGTAAATCTACCACCATCGCCAATATTGCTGTAGCTATGGCTCAAGCCGGCAATCGCGTAGCCGTAGTGGACTGCGACCTTAGAAAACCCATCCAGCATAGAATATTTCATTTAGAAAACCGGCGAGGGCTCACTAACTGCATCATGCAGCAGGCGGAGCCGGAAGAATTCATGCAGAAGACAGCCATAGACAACTTAAAGGTATTGACCAGCGGCCCTATCCCACCCAACCCTGCGGAAATGCTGGCATCGGAGCGTAGCCAGGAACTATGGGGCAAGCTTTCAGCCGCTTATGATTTTGTATTGCTGGATTCACCCCCAATATTGGCGGTAGCCGATGCCTCCATATTATCCACCCAGGTGGATGGAGTAATACTGGTCATACATTCCGCTCATACCCGCATTGATTTAGCCCGCGAGGCCAAAGAACAATTGCTGAAGGCTAACGCCCATATTATCGGCGCAGTACTCAACCAAGTGAACATGGAAAGCAAAGAATACCAGTATTACTACTACTATTACCACGAGGACACTGATAAGAAGAAAAATGGGAAAAAAGGCTTATTCGCCCGATAACATTTGTCGATGACCAAGGTAAGTTGTGATAATCAATCGCGGTATTTAATGGAAGAAACGATAGTAATAGGAGTTTTTACCTATCAATATTAATAAAACGGGTAAATTGTCGAATATTTGCGGAAAATTGTTGGAGGAAATGGGATATCCTGTAGCTAATTATTATAAGAAGGTACCATGCCATTGCGAGGAGCGCAGCAACGTGGCAATCTTCCCCTAGGGGTATAGCTCTGCCGGGTTAAGATTCCTCGCAAGCCCGGAATGACATAAGGCATACGCTAGTACTAAAGGGTTTATGTCATTGCGAGAAGCGCCCGAAAAACGCAGGAGGTGTTTTTTAATGGCGAAAAATCCCGAAGCCTTAAACCTACAAATACCCTTGCCCCTATCGGAGATAGTTAGGCCCGAAAAGGCGATACCGGACATACATAATGCACTGCGGAAAACCCTTAGCCTTCTCAGCCTGGGGATAATCGATTTAATCGCCCTTTTCTCGGCCTTGGGCAGCGGTTTTGCCCTCCGTATCTATCTTATCCCCGCCTTATTACCGAAGGTAGCAGCCACTACGCCCCCGCATCTATATGAACATATCTGGTGGATTGCCCTCGCAGAATTGGTTTGTCTCGCCCACGGCGGCTTATATCACAAACACATGAGCTTCTGGCAGGAAGCTAAACGCCTGGTTATAGCCACTACTGTGGCTTTCCTTATTATCTTCGCCGTTGTTAGCCTGGCCAAACTCGGAGGGGAAGTTTCTCGAGTTATATTAGTGTCCGGCTATCTCTTTGCCGTATTCTACCTTCCTCTTTTCCGCTACCTGGGCAAAAATGCCCTAGCCCGTATAGGATTGTGGAATGAGCCCCTTCTGATAATGGGAGCCGGCAAAGTGGGGAAGAAGATTGCAGCCGCTATGCGGAGTGAACCCTTCATAGGGTATAAAGTGGTGGGCTTTCTGGAGGATGACAAGCTTAAAAGGAAAAAAGGGGTAAACATAAATGGCGTTAGCTACTGCATTCTGGGCAGATTCTCTGAAGCTGAACAAGTATTGCACGACTACCAGCTTAACAACCTCATCATAGCCGCTCCCGGCCAGCCCGGACCGCAACTGGTAGAACTGACCAACCGCCTAAAGCACCATGCCCATTCGGTTATGGTTATTCCCGACCTGATTGGTATACCCGTTGCCGGCGGCGAGATAGAGTACTTGCTCAATGACCAGATAGTAGCTTACAAGACCAGGAATAATTTGGCCAATCCGGTGAATCGGTTTATAAAACGCTCTTTCGATATAGTATTTGGCTTTTTAATTTTTATTGGACTTTTGCCTTTGTTGTTAATAATAGCCCTGGCAATAAAGATAGATTCTCCCGGGCCGATGGGATTCTCCCACCGCCGTGTCGGGCGTAATGGCAAGGAATTCAACTGTTTAAAATTCAGAAGTATGGTTATAAATGC
>CAYRCG010000104.1:0-7443 GCA_964422685.1 uncultured Syntrophomonas sp.
GTTGCCCATGCGTAGGCGGCGAGCAGTATATTCTATTAAGCCGCCTATTACGAAGCTATTTTCATACTAACTCCCTTGACCTAAGATCGCAAACAATGATGAAAAGGGGGCTTGAGGGCTCTTGAACGGTAAGGAATAGCGGGTAATTACCAATACCCCCTCACTCCTCACTCCTCACCCCTCACCCCTCACTCCTCACTCCTCACCATTTCATACTAACCCCCATGTTCAGGGACCCCTCTTCATCCGTTACTAATAAGAAAGTGGCATGGAACTAGGCAATTTGGTAAAAATATTAAAGAATATCTGTTATTATGTTTAAAAGGAGAAAAATCAGCCAGGTTTTTCACAATGCCGGGAGGAAAGCGATATGCCAGGAAAAACTATAGACCATGATAAAATAGAAGCAGCTGTCCGCATGATACTAGAAGCAATCGGCGAAGATCCGGAACGGGAAGGTTTGCAAAACACCCCTAACAGGGTGGCTCGCATGTATAGTGAAATATTCGCCGGTATGAATTCCGACCCTAGGGAATTTTTGAAGGTTTCCTTTACAGAGTTTCATGATGAGCTAGTTCTGGTTAAGGATATTCCCTTGTATTCCATCTGTGAGCATCACCTGCTTCCCTTCTATGGGAAGGCCCATGTAGCCTATATACCCCGCGGAGGCAAGGTAGTGGGGATTAGCAAATTGGCCCGGGTAGCAGAAGCCTATGCCTTGCGCCCCCAGTTGCAGGAAAGACTAACTTCTCAAATAGCTGATTGTATATATGATAGCTTGCGCCCTTTTGGAGTAGCAGTAGTAATTGCGGCAGAACACATGTGTATGACTATGAGGGGGATACGCAAACCGGGAGCCTTAACCGTTAGTTCGGCTGTCCGGGGCATCTTTGAAACCAGACCGGAAACTAGGGCAGAAGTATTTTCTCTTATCAATCAGAAAGGTTAAATGGCAGCAGGGGCTTCTCCCTGCTGCCATAAGTTAGCCATCTATTCAGCTGCAACCCAAAACCAAAACTCCTCACAATCCTCATGCACTACGTGCACCACGATAAACGAAATGGGTCAGGGCGCATCCGCTGTTTAATGGTTGAGTTATTATCAGCGTCCATCAGCTCCCGAAGGGCCAGCGTAAATCTGCGTTTAAAAATCCCTGTCATAGCAATGACGGGAGCGTTCGATATCTGGGGTTAGAATAAACCCACTATTTCCCCGTCAGGCTTTATATCTATGCCTTCCGCCGCCGGTACTTTTCCTAGGCCGGGCATAGTCATAATATCACCCGCCAAGGCGACTACAAATCCGGCGCCGGCCGATAACCTTACCTGCCTTATGTTAGCTTCAAAACCAGTAGGTCTGCCTAATAGTTGGGCATTATCCGAAAGCGAATACTGGGTCTTGGCTATGCATACCGGCAGTTCTCCGAAACCAGTTTCTTCATATTTTTGCAACATCCTGTCAGCCTCTGCCGTATATTTTATACTGCCGGCACCATAGATCTCCCGGCAAATAGTATCTATCTTGTTTTTAAGTGGTTGGTTTAAATCATAGAGAAACTTAAACTGACTTTCCTGAGCAGTGGCCAATACCAATTTTTCCGCTAGGTCTATACCGCCTTCGCCGCCCTCGGCCCAGACCCGGGAAATAGATACTGCGGTTTGCATAGCCGCACACTGGTCAAATACGTATTCTATTTCTTTGTCGGTATCGCTGGGGAACTCGTTTAGAGCCACAACTGCGGGAACACCATACTTCTGGATGTTTTCCAGATGTTTTTTCAAGTTCTCCAAACCCGCGGCTAATGCTTCCAAGTTTTCCTCACCTAGTTTATCCTTTTTCACCCCTCCATGGTGTTTCAGCGCCCTTATGCTAGCAACTAATACAACCGCGTCAGGCTGCATTTTGCCATAGCGGCATACAATATCAAAGAATTTTTCCGCCCCTAGATCGGCACCAAAACCGGCTTCAGTTATCATATAATCAGCTAGTTTAACCCCCAGCCGGGTAGCAACAATACTGTTGGCCCCATGGGCTATGTTAGCAAAAGGCCCCCCGTGGATAAAAGCCGGGGTGTTTTCCAGGGTCTGTACTAGATTTGGCTTTATCGCATCCTTCATTAAAAGGGCCATAGAGCCAGCTGCTTTCAAATCGCCGGCCGTTACAGCCTGTCCGCCCCGGTTGTAAGCCACAACAATTCTGGCAAAGCGTTTTTTCAAATCCATTAGATCCGTAGCCAGACAAAGGGCGGCCATAACTTCGGAGGCTACCGATATATCAAAGCCCGATTCCCGCGGGACCCCATTTATTCTTCCTCCTAAGCCCAAAACCACATTTCTAAGAACCCTTTCGTTCAGATCCATTACTCGGCGCCAAACGATTTGGCGGGAATCAATATCCAATTCATTGCCTTGATGCAGATGATTGTCCATCAGAGCAGCTAATAGGTTATGGGCAGTCGTAACTGCGTGGATATCACCGGTAAAATGAAGGTTAATATCTTCCATCGGTACCACCTGGGCATAACCACCCCCGGTTGCACCACCCTTTATGCCGAAAACCGGGCCTAAAGAGGGCTCGCGGAGCGCAATTATAGCTTTCTTGCCAATTTTGTTGAGTGCTTGTCCCAGGCCGATAGTAGTCGTTGTCTTACCTTCCCCCGCTGGGGTAGGGCTAATAGCGGTTACCAGTACCAGCTTCCCCGGGGGCCGGTCTTGTATCCTTTGCATGATATCCAAAGAAATTTTGGCCTTATAAGGGCCATACAGTTCTAGTTCGCCGGGTTCTATACCGATTCCGGCAGATATTTCCGCTATAGGTTGCATTTTCGAACTTTGGGCTATTTCCACATCACTTTTCATCTGTTACTTCCCCCATTACCATATTATTTTGATTATTATTGCCAAAAACATTTTATAGTATTTTTCCCCTCAGGGCAAATATGCTTTTGATAATCAGCGAAATAGTAGATTGCAGATATACACCGCAGCAAGAAAACCGCTTATATCGGCGGTTAAACCTGTAATGAGGGAATAGCGATATTTTTTAATTCCTACGGAGCCAAAATATACGGTCAACACAAAGAAGGTAGTATCAGTAGTGCCCTGCATAACGGAAGCCATGCGGCCAATAAAGGAATCAGCGCCATATATTTTCATTATTTCCGTAGACATACCTAATACGGCACTGCCAGAAAGGGGGCGCATAATAGCTAAAGGGAGAATTTCGGAAGGGGCACCGATAAGTGCAGTCAAAGGAGCGACAGCCCGGCTGAGGTAGTCCATGGCCCCGGAAGCTCTAAAAACAGAAATGGCCACCATCATCCCCACCAAAAACGGTATGATTTTAATCGCGGTATAAAAGCCCTGCTCCGCACCCTCGACAAAGCTTTCATAGACAGGCACTTTTTTAAACATTCCATAAAGGGGTACGACTAGTAGAAGAAAAGGGATGGCCCATTGGGAAATCACATTCAGTACATTTAGCAGCACTTAACGCTTCCCCCCCCAGGGGCTGCGGGTCCGGAACCAGTAATCCAAGCTAACACCCATAAGCATAGCGATACTAGTAGCAAAAATACAAGCTCCGACTATTTCCGTTGGGTTGGCTGAGCCTAAGGATACCCTTACCCCAATAATTGTGGCAGGGATAAGGGTAATACAAGAGGTGTTTAAAGCTAAAAAGGTGCACATAGCCGTAGATGCTTCGGAGGAATCAGGATTGAGCTTTTGCATTTCCTGCATTGCCCGCATTCCAAAAGGGGTAGCTGCATTACCCAAACCTAAGATGTTGGCGCTTAGATTTAGTATAATAGCCCCTAAGGCGGGGTGCTCCGGTGGGATGCTAGGAAACAAGCGTATCATCACCGGTTTCATTACACGAGCGAGGGCCTGTACTAACCCTCCCTTTTCGGCTATCTTCATAATACCTAACCACAAAGCCATTATGCCCACTAAATCGATACATATTTTAACCGCTCCCTGGGCAGCAGAAAGCGCAGCCTCGCTCACAACTTCTATATTGCCGTTAAGCGCAGCCACTATGATTCCGGTAGCCAGCAAAAGAAACCACACTATATTCAGCAACTTTTCCATCCTCTCCGACAATGCAGGTCTTTATGAAGACTATGATTTTGCTGAATAAATTAGAACTCGCCGCTTTCCGTTGTCCTGATGCCTTTATATAGGCTAAATTCCGGAAAAACTATTTTTCCTTTTGCATAACCCCTCCATTTTATCTATAATCTGCGGAGCCAGATCCACCAACCGTTCTGCCAAATGATTACCATTGACCGATAATAGCCTGACATCATTCATTCTTACTACTAAAAAACCCATAGGCCGGACCGAAACACCTGCACCACTTCCGCCTGCAAAAGGTAATTCTGTGCTTTTGGCGGAAGCACTTAGTTCATATTCGCCCCCACCCGCTGCAAAGCCGCAGGCAACCTGGGATATGGGAATTATCACGGTGCCATCGTTAGTTTCTACCGGGTCCCCAACTACTGTATTTACATCAACCATATCTTTGATACTTTGCATCGCTGTCTGCATGAGACTCTCTATCGGATGGTTCTGCTCCTGACCCTGTGCTTCCATTTATATACCTCCATCGTTGATTTCTGCTAACGCCCTTGCTATTCTAAGCGTAGCGAGGAACTTTATCTATTTTTTTTGCCGGCGATTGCGATCCCCGGGACATGGTATTATCCCCCATTTTTTTAAGCAACAACTTTCTAACAACTATAAATATAATATGTACTAATCGCATCTTTACTATGCAATATAGGCGACTGGTTAGCCTTTTTCCTGAAAAATCCGGCTGCACTTTTATTTTCATTAGCTCCAAGCGTTTTCGGGCACTTATAAAAGCGATGATGTTTCCTTTTATAGCCCATAAACCTCCGCTGCAGATAGCAGTATCCATAGCATCTCCCAAACCGATATATGTTTCCCAATCTAGTTTTTCCAGCCGAAGTTTACGTCCACCCGACATAATTACATCCAATATGCCTATCTGGGAAGAATAACCTACCCTATTGTATTGTTGCAATTTAGTGATAAATAAATCAGCTTTTTGGCAGATACCTTCTAAGGATAAGTCAAGCTGACTTTCAAACTGATGCCGGAGTTTTCGGCGGAAGGGGCGAAAGAGAGGATTTAATTGTATAAGGATTATTTTATTTCTATCGTTGTCGGTGCCTTCGTCAGGTAATAGCTCTATAAGTATTTCTACTTTTAGATAGATACGTGTTATCAGGGCTAAACCCAGGGCAAATAGAAAGAAACAGACATAGCAGAGTTTCATTTCTCCCATTCTCCTATTTTTCCATATTATTCCCCAGGATAAGAGGCTTATGCATTATGGCTTTTTTAGGTTCTGCTTTAGTTCTTCAATGAGTCTTTCTATAGCGGTTATTACCTTAAATACTTCGTCATCAATACGCATATTGTGGCGGCCCATGCGGAAGAAGGGGCAATGTAAATTATAATTGCTTATTTTCTTATCAATCCTTTGCAAAGTGAAACGGCTCTCCGCATAGAAATGGGCCTTTTTATTATCATATCTTTTTTGGGCCGGTGTATTATGTTCTTTGGAATAAAAAATGGCCGTATAACGTTTAAAATGCTCCACCTCTTGCCAAAATACTTCTATTTCATGGTCTATTTCCTTCCCTATTTCTATCCAATGTGGAGCAAAATCATTATCCTTTAATATCTTAAAAGCCATACGCAACTCCGGAGGCTCGTAGGGGTTTTCCTCTAAAGAAATAGGTTTTCCGCTTCCGGCCAAATTGTCAAATGCTCCACGTTCTTGGGCTTTAAGTATCTGGTTTTCCACCAAATCCCGGGTGCTGCTCATGTAACGAGCTATTTTTTTCCCCTGTTGGGCCTTAATTTTTATTTCTTCTTCGATAGACCTTTCTGCCACTGGCGAAACCTCCTTAGCAATAGAAAACCCGATCATATCACTTGCACTTTACGCCTTTTGGGAATGCTATAATTCATCCAAATCAGGCAGTTCCTTAAGATTGCTTAGACCGAATACCCTCAGAAACTCCTCTGTGGTAGTGTAAAGGATTGGTTTTCCTAGTACTTCTTTATGCCCCGCTTCTTCTATTAGTCCCTTTTCCGATAGGATAGCAATTATCCTATCGCTTTTAACCCCCCTTATTTCCTCGATTTCCAGTCGAGTTACCGGTTGGCGATATGCCACTATAGCTAAGGTATCCAAAGCAGCAGGGGATAGGCGCCTTTTTTGCGGTTTGACCATTCGCGAAAGTATATCCGAATAATCCGGGCGCGTGCAAAGCAGGTAACCGCTATCAAGTTCAACTATCTGCAGGCCACCCCTAGTATTATTATTATACTCCGGAATCATTTCCCGCAAGATTTCTTTTAATTCTAGCAGAGGAACATTCAGTATTTCAACGAGTTCATCCATACCGACCCTTTCGGCCTGCACGAAAAGGATGGCTTCCACTGCCGCTTTTATTTGTTCCCGCATTAGCATCATTATTTCGCCACCTGTAACCTTATTCTTATTTCTCCGAAGCTTTGTTCCTGAAAGGCTTCCACCTTCTGCAAGCGAATCAGTTCAAGTAAAGCCAAAAAGAAAGCTAAAGCTTCGCGGATATTAATAACCCCCAGAAAAAGTTCTTGCAGAACAAGCCCCGTCCTGCCTTGGATAAGTCGTTCCATTATTTCCTGCATCTTTTCGGCTATATTTAAATCCCCCTGAGGGAGCCTATATCCTTCCTCGGTGTTAGGCAAATCCAGCAACATGGACCGAAAAGAGCGATATAATTGGGCTATATTTCCTGTCAATTCGTCCGGACTGAAAGCCTCTTCGGCGCTATCACGAAAAAATACCCGGGGAATTTCCCCGACTTGATGGGCCAGCAAATATTCGGTTGCCTTTTTATACTTTTTGTAATCCAAGAGGCGTTGTAGTAATTCCGCTCGGGGATCGCCGTCCTCCTCCTCGACCAATTCAGCTCTGTCGGGCAATAAATATTTCGATTTAAGGTTCAGGAGGTAGGTGGCTATTATCAGAAAATCTCCCATTTGTTCGAGTCTAACCTCTTCCGTTTCTTGCAAATAGGCGATATATTGGTCGGCTATAGCAGCTATGGAAATGTCATATATCTCCATTTGTTCCTCTTCCAGCAGATAAAGAAGTAAATCTAAAGGCCCATGAAAAGACTCCAAATCCACTATATAAGCCATATAACCCTCCTATTACTATAAATGGGGAGGCGTGGGGGGTAAGGGGTGAGGGGATTAGTGTCTACCCGCTATCCCTTACCGTTCAAGAGCCTTCAAACTCCCTTTTCATCGTTGTTTGTGACCCCGGGTCATGGGGGTTAATATGAAAATAACTTCGTAATAGGCGGCTTAATAGAATATACTGCTCGCCGCCTACGCATGGGCAACACCGGCAGCT
>CAYRCG010000105.1:0-7439 GCA_964422685.1 uncultured Syntrophomonas sp.
GCGAAAATCATAGTTAATCTGCGCGAATCTGCGTCAAAAAACCAACATCGCTACCCCGCTATTTTCATCGTTATTTTAGCTAAACCCGCTCAGCATGGGGGTTAGTATGAAAAGGTGAGGGGTGAGGGGTATAAGTAAATGGTGGATTTTTTCTAGCATTCTTATTGCCAAGAACTACTTTTGAGATTATACTTGAAAAAAGTGGATAGTTTAATTGACAGATTTCATTCCCTGAGAAAGAGGTTTAGACTGATTTAAAGGGGCAGGATAATTATTCTTGCGTTAGCATTGTGCCGCTTGCCCTTTATTGGTTAAGCGGTTTTTTGTTTTAGGAGGTTAGTTGCGATGGAAAAACGGATCGGGGTTATTGGCATCGTGGTGGAGGAGCGCGAAATAGTCCCCCGGGTAAATCAAATCCTGAGTGAATATGCCGATATAAATGTAGGCCGCATGGGCATACCCTACCGGGAAAGAAATCTGGCGGTTATATCCCTGATTGTTGATGGGACTACTGATGAGATAGGCGCGATGACCGGTAAACTAGGCAATCTGCCCCATGTTACAGTAAAAAGCGCTTTAACTAAGGTGCAGTAAATATAATTCAAATAAAGAAAATTCCTGATAATGAGGTGGCGATACTGAGTTAAAGGGAGGTGAGTTAATATTATTTAACATCGCCTACCTTTAAGGGTAGGCATTTTTCATTGCAATAAGCGATTTTTTCTGGGGAGGAATGGAATAATGAGCAATGTTTCCGTAAAAGAGTGGGTACAAAAAGTAATAAAGCCAGAAGAGAATGAAAAATATCTTAATAACGGCCAAGACTTTATTGACGAGAACCTGATTAACGAGACCCTGTTAAGAAAGCGACAGCCGGACAAAGCCCAGATCAGAGAAATAATCGCCAAATCGCTGCAACTGGAACGGCTGGAGCCGGAGGAAACCGCCGCCCTACTGAATTGCACCGATGAGGAATTATGGCAGGAGATGTATGCAGCCGGCCTGAAAATAAAAGTAAGTGTCTACGGGCGGCGTATAGTAACCTTTGCCCCGCTATATGTAAGCAACTATTGCGTTAACAACTGCGTGTACTGCGGCTTCCGCGATGAGAACAATGATATTCATCGCCATGGCTTGAATACTGCGGAATTGCAGGAGGAGATTAAAGCCCTGGTACGCAAGGGGCATAAGCGCCTTATTATGGTATATGGCGAACACCCCAGATCGGATGTACACTACATTGCCGATACTCTTACCACAGCTTACAATACTAAGTTCGGTAACGGTGAAATCAGACGCGCAAATGTAAACGCTGCCCCTCTCAGTATCGATGACTACAAGATTCTACAGGAAGTCGGCATAGGTACCTATCAGGTATTCCAGGAAACCTATCATCACCAGACTTACAAAAAGCTGCACTCTCGCGGGCCCTTGAAACGGGATTACCTCTGGCGCCTGTATTCGCTGCACCGGGCCATGGAAGCCGGTATCGATGATGTAGCCATTGGCGCTCTTTTCGGCTTATACGATTGGAAATTTGAAGTGATGAGCCTCCTCTTGCACGCTATAGATTTGGAAGAAAAATTTGGCGGGGTCGGGCCGCATACTATATCCTTCCCCCGCCTGGAGCCCGCAGTAAATACCCCTTTCAATGAAAATAGCGCCTATCTTATAGATGATGAGACCTTTAAAAAACTGGTAACCGTTATACGCTTATCGGTACCATATACCGGCATGATTCTCACCGCCCGGGAGCGAGCCGAAGTGAGGAATGATGTTATCCAGGTAGGCTGTACCCAGATTGACGCCGGCTCCAATATAGGCATAGGCGGCTACAGCCGGGATTCTTTGGATTATAATAAACAACAGTTCATACTCGGGGATGAGCGCAGCCTGGACGAAGCCATTCAGGATATGGCAAAGCTAGGCTTTATAACCTCATTCTGTACTGCGGGTTACCGCTGTGGCCGTACCGGAGAATACTTTATGGATATTGCCAAGAAAGGAAAGGTGCATAACCTTTGTATGCCAAACGCTATCTTGACCTTTAAAGAATACCTAATGGATTATGCCAGTGAAGAAACTCTGACGGTAGGTAATGAGCTTATCGAGAAAGAACTGACCTCTCTTCCCAATGAGCGCTTGCGGGAAAGTGTTGCAACGATGTTGCATAGAATTGAATCAGGCGCAAGGGACCTTTATTTGTAAATAGCTAGCAAAAGGAGGTTAAGCTGTGAACATACAGCCACCGCCAATCGATAGTAGTTGGCAAAATAACCGTAATGCTATTATTTCCTGTCATAATACCTTGCAGGAATTATACCCGGGCTTGAAATTCCGCTGGGCGCGAATTTACGGACGCAGATGGGCTTATATCTTTGGCGGGCCTGGCGGGGATTTAACCCTGGGCACGTTCAGGATACGCTTAAACGAAAGGTATGGCCTATGTATAGATAATCCTGCTGTATTCAGCGCTGATGACCGGGAGATTCTCTGTGAGAACATCAGGGAGATTATTAAGGATGAGAAAGTTTTCTGCAACGGAGATAGTAAATATCCTGCAAAATGATGATCCGGGGCAATTTCAGAGCCTTCTGAAAGATGCTGATTCATGTCGCAGGCGCTATGTGGGCAGTAATGTATACCTGCGCGCTTTGATTGAATTTTCCAATCATTGTACCTGTAATTGCCTTTATTGCGGGTTGAGGCGAGAAAACCGCTCGATCCGGCGTTATCGTCTTAATAAAGACGAAATTATTGCAATTGCCCTGCGGGCACATAGTGAAGGCTATCAATCGATCTGCTTGCAGTCTGGAGAAATAAGCACAAACAAAGAAGTGGATTTTATAGCTGATGTGTTGAAAAACATCAAAGAATTGACCGGCAAGGGCAACTCCCAGAGTTTGGGTATAACCCTTAGTGTAGGTGAACTTTCTTATCGGCATTATGAGCAGCTCTGGGAAGCCGGTGCCCATCGGTATCTATTGCGTGTGGAAAGCTCTAACCCGGAGCTGTTTAAAATGATTCACCCCCCGGAACAAAGTTTCAGTAAGCGCTTGGAATGCCTGGAGGCCCTAAAGGACATAGGCTATCAAGTGGGGACCGGGGTTATGATAGGGATACCCGGACAGACCTATGACGATCTGGCCTTGGATCTGCAGTTTTTTACGGACAGGGATATAGATATGCTAGGAATGGGGCCCTATATACCCCATCCGGATACGCCTTTAGCCCATAAATATACTGCTATCAAGGATAACTTCTCCGTCACTATAAAAATGCTAGCTTTGGCTAGGCTGATGATGCCGGATATCAATATGGTGGCATCCACCGCCCTGCAGACTATTAACCCGGACGGTCTGCGCCTAGGTTTAAAAGCCGGGGCCAACATCGTGATGCCCGTCTTAACCCCGGCAGCTAATCGTGATGATTATATGCTTTATGCAGAAAAAAAATACAGTGATTTCGCGCATATAAGCGACGAAATAGGAAACAGCGGCTACGAACTATGTCGCTGGCAATGGGGCGATTCCCCTCATTATTTCCGTCGGCTCCGGAAATAAGACCCTTGTGCAATAAAAGCATACCACTAGGAGGTAGCACCATGAACCTGAATGACACCCCACGAGCCAATCGGGCTCATATTGCCATATTCGGGAGGCGTAATGCAGGAAAATCCAGCCTTATAAACGCCATCACCGGGCAGGATGTTGCCCTGGTTTCCGAACATGCCGGCACCACTACCGACCCGGTTTACAAATCCATGGAAATCCCTCCCCTGGGACCTTGTGTACTGATCGATACAGCCGGGATAGACGATGAAGGCGGCTTGGGCCGACAAAGGGTTAAAAAAACCCGGGCAGTGCTGGATAAAACCGACTTGGCTATACTGTTGGTTGACCCCTTGCAAGGTATTAGCAACTTTGAAAAGGAACTGCTTAAGACCTTTGCCGAACTGGACATAGCCGTAATCGGGGTATTGAATAAAATTGACCTTATAGATATATGCCAAGAATCCCTAGCAGAAGAACTGGGCATAGACCTATTCCCTATCAGCAGCACCAGCGGCGAAGGCTTAAGCGAACTTAAGGAATTAATTGCCCGTACTGCTCCCCCAGCTTTTCAGAATGACAGTATTATCGGGGACCTGCTTTCCCCCGGCGATATATGCATACTGGTTACCCCCATCGACAGTGCTGCACCCCAGGGCAGACTGATACTGCCGCAGGTGCAGACCATACGGGATATATTGGATAATAATGCCCAAGCCCTGGTGGTAAAGGAAAGCGGATTAGCCTCCGCTCTGTCTGCCCTTTCCCGCCCCCCGCGCATCGTAATCACTGATTCTCAGGTCTTTCAACCGGTAGCGGCTCAGGTAGACGAAAGCATCCCCTTGACCTCATTTTCCATTCTGTTTGCCCGTTATAAAGCAGATTTGACCAGCATGATGGAAGGGATAAGGACGGTAGAGAAGCTGCGGCCCGGAGACCGGGTGCTGATTGCTGAAGCTTGTACCCACCATCGTCAGGAAGATGATATAGGCAGCGTAAAAATCCCCCGCCTTTTGGAGAAAAAAGCCGGGGGGAAATTGGATTTAAACTGGTGCAGCGGAAGCGGCTATCCCGAAGACCTGGAAAGCTACAAGCTGATCGTTCACTGCGGGGCTTGCATGATAAACCGCAAACAGATGCTATCCCGGGTCCGCCAGGCCCGCAATAACGGTGTTAATATAGTCAACTACGGAGTCTTCCTAGCTTATATGTCTGGAGTGCTGGAAAGAAGTATTAAGCCTTTATGGCAGGATGGGCTATAAAGCTCCATCTTAAAATCTTCTGCGTGCGGTAGTGGCCGGGATGCCCATCTCCCGGCGGTATTTGGTAACCGTCCGGCGGGAAATCCGGTAGCCATACTTTTTTAAAAGATTAGCGATAGCCTCATCACTTAAGGGCTTTTGGCTATTCTCCTCAGCAATGATTTCTTCAACTTTGCGTTTTACACTTTTGCTGGAAACCTTCTCCCCCCCGTGGGAAAGATCTAAGCCGGTGCCGAAAAAGTATTTCATATCAAACAGGCCTTGGGGGATTTGAATATATTTGTTGGTAGTAGCACGGCTTACTGTTGATTCATGCACATCGACCATTTCCGCCACTTGCCGAAGGTTAAGCGGCTTCAAGTAATCTATACCCTTATCTAAGAATTCTCTTTGCAAATCAACGATGCAACGCGCCACTTTATACAGGGTCATCCGCCTCTGTTCTATGCTGCGGATGAGCCATATCGCTGAGCCCATTTTATCCTCTAGGTACTTTTTGCTATCCTGGGAAAAAGAATCGGTCTGGCGTAGGATGTTTAAGTAACAACTGTTAAACATTAAATGCGGGAAGTGGTGATCATTGGCAATAACAATATACTCGCCTTCAACTTTTTCTACAAAGACATCGGGAATCACATATTTAATTTCATTGATATTACTGTATTGTAATCCGGGTCTGGGGTCGAGGGTGCGTATTAGGTCTAATACCCCCTGCACTTCATAAACCGGTACTAAAAGGTCCTGGGCAATTTTATTCAACCTACCTCGGGCAAGATCATCCATATACTGTTCGATAACCACCCGGGCAAGATAACTTTCTTTACCGTAATGTCTGAGTTGGAGCAAAAGACATTCCGATAAATCCTTGGCCCCGACTCCGTGAGGATGGAAAGAATGGATTATCCCCAAGACTTTCTCTACCCGTTCCAGGCTTACCCGCAAAGAAGTTGCAATTTCTTTTAAATCTGTACTTAGGTAACCATTCTTATCTATGCTCCCGATTAGGTAGTTTCCGATAGCCAAATCATTCTGGTCCTTGCAGCTCAATCGCAACTGGAATTCTAAATGTTCATAAAGGCTTGGTCTGCGGGCAAAAAAGTTTTCGAAGGATTTCCCGGTTTCCGTCTCCCGGCTTGAAAAGCCGATATCCCGATCGTTGTAGTACTCAAGCCAGTCTTCAAGTTTGCTTTCGCTGCTGCCATCTGCGTTTTCGTCTCCCGTATGGAGATTTTCCTCGTTGATTTTTTCCTCCAGAAAAGGGTTCTCCTCTAATTCCTTTTGAATATATTCGTTTAATTCTAGGGTGGACATCTGCAAGATAGCTATAGCCTGGCGCAGTTCAGGCGTCATTAGCAGCTTTTGTTGCTGCCGGATAGAAATATCCTGGACTAATTTCATATCTCTGTCTCCCCTTATATTCCTTTAGCTTATTAGCTTTATCTCTAATAAAGTACAATATATCGGTTAAAACCCTGTTCTAGTTAAAACCCTATTCTAGTTTCCTACTACACCTCGCTACTCCAATTGCTTAATTCAGTTTACTTTTTACCGGGCTTGATTCCCTTACGGGAGGTTATCGCCTTATAGAACTAATTCTCCGATAAACAAACGATTTCCTGCCTTCCTAAAGAAATAATAGTTAGGAAGCAAGGGTATTAATCCTATTGCAATATCTCTTTTACCTTTTTCTCCAATTTTCTCATCCGGTAGGCTACCCCCGATTTACTCAAAGGTGGTTCTAATAAGGTCCCTAACTCCTTCAAGCTAGCATCGCTATTACTCATCCTTATTTTCGCTAGTTCCCGTAAATCTCCGGGAAGAACCTCTAAACCCTGCTCTTCTAACAATCTATTTATTAATTCGATTTGCCGCAGTGAGGCTTCAATAGTTTTATCCAGATTCGCTGTTTCACAATTTACTTGCCGGTTGACATCATTTCGCACCGATTTAATTATTCGGACATTCTCAAAGTTCAATAGGGCCCTGCTTGCCTCCACTATCCGCAAAAAATCTACGATCTTTTCGCTTTCTTTGAGGTAAACGACATAATAGTTTTTTCTCTCCACTAACCCGGCCTCAAGGGAGAATTTTCCCAACATCTTTTGGACGGCGGAAGCTAACTGCGTATTATTCAAAAGTAGTTCCAAATGATATTCTCCTTCCGGGCGATTCATGGAACCCCGGCTCAGAAATATACCCCGCAAAAAAGCCCGCTTACAACATGTCCGCCCGGTTAGCGAGCGGTTTAGGAGGGGGTTTGCTTCTTTATCCCGCGATAACAGCAAAGCCACTAAATCCTTATGCAAAGCCTCATCTTCTTCGTCGAGAAGGATATTAATCTCATATATGCGTTTTCTTTTGAATCTTTGTTGTTCTATGGTCCTTACTGTAGAAGGTATCGGATGGTTCTCTTTTAGTAAAGTAATGATTTTACGGGCGGTAGCGGCATTATCCGCCTGCACCTTTAAACATTGCCGATTTTCTTTACCTACGATATCCCCGCTAGAAATCAATAAAGCGTCTAGTTCTGCCCGGCGACAGCATCTTTTTCCCGGGATAATCCGGGCTAGTTCATTTCTCACATCACTGGAAAAACTCATAGCTTCTCCCTTTTCATCGTTGTTTG
>CAYRCG010000106.1:0-7265 GCA_964422685.1 uncultured Syntrophomonas sp.
AGCTGCCGGTGTTGCCCATGCGTAGGCGGCGAGCAGTATATTCTATTAAGCCGCCAATCACGCAGGCTATTTTCATATTAACTCCCATGACCCGAGGTCGCAAACAACGATGAAAAGGGAATTTGGAGGCTCTTGAACGGTAAGAAGTAGCGGGTAATTACCAATACCCCTCACTCCTCACCCCTCACGCCTCACCTTTTCATATTATACTAATAGAATTGAAAAGAGAGGGCTTGTATGCTACAATATGACGCAAATTCTCCAAGCTTCGATGGGGAGGAAAAAATTTGGATAGAATTCTGAAAAATTTCGCATTATATATCCTGATAGTGCTATTGGCACTATTTGCCATGAGAATGGTGAGCCGACCTGATATAGATATCAAAGAATTAAACGAACCGCAATTTTACCAGACGGTAGAACAGGGTCAAGTGAAGCAGGTTAACATAGAAGTTGCCGAACTGGTCTATAACCTCAGCGGCGAATTAAAAGATAACAGCAAATTTACGGCTACAGTCTCTAAGGAATCTGACATCATCAAATTATTGCGGGATAAAAAAGTGGACTATACCACTAAGCCGGTGCCGCCTCCCTCAATATGGGTAACCCTGCTAACTACTTTATTCCCCATAATTATACTGGTGGTTTTTCTGCTTTTCATTATGAACCAGACCCAAGGTGGCGGGGGCCGGGTGATGCAATTCGGCAAAAGCAAGGCGCGCCTCTTGGGGGGAGAAGAAATAAAAATATCCTTTAAGGACGTGGCCGGGGCGGAAGAAGCGAAGGAGGAAATGCAGGAAGTAGTAGAATTCCTGAAAAGCCCCCAGAAATTTACCCAGATCGGGGCTAAAATTCCTCGCGGAGTATTGCTATATGGTGCTCCCGGTACCGGGAAAACCCTCATGGCTAAAGCCGTGGCCGGCGAAGCCGGAGTGCCTTTCTTTTCTATCAGCGGGTCCGATTTCGTGGAAATGTTCGTCGGCGTCGGTGCAGCCCGCGTCCGTGATCTGTTTGAACAGGCTAAGAAGAACTCCCCCTGTATAGTCTTTATCGATGAAATCGATGCGGTCGGGCGGCAGCGAGGTGCCGGCTTAGGTGGAGGTCATGATGAAAGGGAGCAGACCCTGAATCAACTGCTGGTGGAGATGGACGGATTTACCACCGGGGAGGCCATTATCGTCATGGCTGCAACTAACCGCCCGGATATATTGGACCCGGCACTCTTACGCCCTGGTAGATTCGACAGGCATATATTGATAGATAAACCCGATGTAAAAGGCCGGGAGGCCATACTGGAAGTGCATGTAAAAAACAAGCCTTTGGATGATGACATAAATATGGAGATACTAGCTAAACGCACCCCGGGATTTACCGGTGCCGATTTGGCTAATATGGTCAATGAGGCCGCCTTACTCACTGCTCGACGCAATAAGGAGAAGATTGGCATGGCGGAATTGGAAGAATCCATCGAAAGAGTATTAGCCGGTCCGGAAAAGAAAAGCCGGGTTATCTCAGATAAGGAAAAACGGCTAGTAGCCTATCACGAAGGCGGACATGCACTTGTCAGTTATTTTTTACCCAACACGGATAAACTGCACAAGATCTCCATCATACCGCGGGGGCGAGCCGGAGGTTATACCTTACTATTACCGGAAGAAGATCGCAATTATATCACCAAGTCCTATCTGCTAGACGAGATTACCACCCTTTTGGGGGGGAGAGTAGCCGAAGAATTGGTATTAAACGATATTAGCACCGGGGCTCAAAACGACCTGGAAAGGGCCAGCAGCATAGTGCGCAAGATGATAACCGAATTCGGTATGTCGGAGGAATTAGGACCTTTAACCTTCGGCCATAAAAGTGAGGAAGTATTCTTGGGTCGGGATATCTCCCGGGACCGCAACTATTCTGATGCCATCGCGTATGCTATAGATAAAGAAGCCAGCCACTATATGGAAAACTGTTATAAAAAGGCAGAGAAGATTCTACAGGATAATATGGATAAACTGCATATTGTAGCAGCGCGTTTGATAGAACAAGAAACGATGGAAGCCGAACAATTTGAAGAAATTATGCAACAGGATTAATCATTTTCTATTTTCCCTTAATAAGGGAAGGATTATTTTCTTTTTTGTTTAATAAGAATAAATAGATGTGGGAGCGCCACTGTCATTACGGGCTAGCACTATCATTACGGGCGTAAGCGAGGAATCTTTACCCTCGCAAAACGTATTACCGAGGGGAAGATTGCCACGTCGCTTCTCGCAATGACGGGGGCGTTAAGGGCCTGATTTTGCACAGGGGTCAATGTTGCTAATATCGGTAAGTGAGATCGCTCAGGGGGTGAAAATAGTTGAAAAGAGTTGAATTGCTGATAAGTGATGAAACCTATATCGAATATATGCGGCGCAATAGCGAAGAGGAGCTAGAACCTAAATTCTGCCGGCATGATTTCCAGCACCATCTCAATGTTGCCAGAATAGCCTATATTCTAGTGCTGGAGCAAAACCTCCTGGCTTATTTTGTTAAAGAAAGTAATCTAAATGGAAAACTGGCGGGGAAAGAGATTATCTATGCCGCCGGACTATTGCACGATATCGGTAAATGGCAGGAATATAGAAGCGGGATAGATCACGCTTCCTTCGGTTCCCGTTTAGCTCGGGAAATATTGCCCCGGGCCCATTTTAACCCCTCAGAGGTAGACATAATTAGTCGGGCGGTTTATGAACACCGCAACATCAGGCAGGATATGAGTTTTTTAGGTGAGAGATTATACCGGGCCGACAATCTATCCCGGGTATGCTATAACTGTGAATTCATGGAGCAATGTCCTAAGTTCAAAAACAAGGAAATAACCATTCGCAATTTCGAATATTGATTCCCTGTGGCCGGAACAGTTGAAGAAATTCCACTCCTGATACTGATTACCAATCCGGGGAGGGAGCCAGTGTGCAATCGCGAGGGCACCATGCTTTATTAATAAACGACCTAAAGGAGGCAAAGCAACTCCTGCAGGAAATAGGGGTTGACCCCGCAGCCTTTGTCTATCTTTTGCCAAAGGCTGTTTTTCGCTGTATCAGAATAAAAGAGATACCCTGTATAGCCGCCAATATTATCAAACAAGAAATGTTGGCCAAAGGGGGAGAAGCAGCCGTAAGGCGGGAATCTTTGTATGCGGAAGGAACCACCGATGTAATCTTATTAGGTACCCTAAAACATTATGACTTGTTGCTGGAAAAGCTTAGAAGGCAGCCTTTCGGCCTGAAAAAACTGGCCGCTGAGATCAAAGCCATATTAGACAACCTGGAAAAAGGTGAAGGTACTATAACGCTGGCTGACGGCAAAAAATTGCCTGTAGGTCAGCGTACTTTAATTATGGGCATACTAAATATCACCCCGGATTCCTTTTCCGACGGGGGATACTATGAAGAAACCGGGCGGGCGGTAGAGCGGGCTTATGAGATGCGGGAAGAAGGAGCTGATATAATAGATATAGGCGGGGCATCTTCACGACCTCAATCTCGGATGGCCGACGAAACGGTGGAACTAGAACGGGTTCTGCCGGTAATAAAGCGCCTTTCCCGCGAAGGTTTTATCCTTTCGCTGGATACTTTCCGGGCTAAGGTGGCCCGGACTTGCCTGGATGAAGGGGTACATCTGATAAATGATATCGGTAATTTGCAATTCGACCCCGGATTATTACCGGTCCTAGTAGAAAAACAAGCGCCGGTAATACTAATGCATAACCGTCTGCAGATTCGGGATGAATCCGGAGAAATAAACAACGCTGCTGACACAGGACGGGAATTGTCCTATAAGGACCTTACTAGTGATATCATAAAAGAACTAGGCCGGTCCATAGAAATAGCCCATGAAGCCGGACTGGGCCGGGATAAGATAATAATTGACCCTGGGATAGGCTTCGGCAAAAGCTTGGGGCAGAATCGTTTGCTGGTAAAAAGGCTGAAGGAATTTAAGAGCTTGGGACAACCCCTATTACTAGGGGCCTCACGTAAAGACTTTATTGGCCGAACCTTAGGGCTGGAAGTAAATGAGCGCCTGGAGGGCAGTTTGGCGGTGGTGGCCATGGCGATAATGAACGCGGCCAACATAGTGCGGGTGCATGATGTACAGGCCAGCAAGCGAGTAGCCTTAATGACGGATGCGGTGATGAGGGAAGAAGGACCGTAGGTTAGTCATCGGCCGTCAGTCGTAAGTCGTCGGGATGGCATTGGGTCAGTTATCGGTCGTCAGGACGATCGTAAGTCATCAGGTAGTTTTAGCTGGAGGATTCTATATGGACAAAATAATCGCCCGGGGACTAGAATTTAAAGGCTGCCACGGGGTATATACGAAGGAAAAGCTCAGCCCCCAAAGCTTTCGGGTGGACTTGGAACTATACCTTGATTTGCGGCCCGCCGCCGAAAAGGACGACCTGAATTTGACTCTGGATTACGGTAAGGCCTTTGCACTTGTAAAAGATATAGTCGAAAAACAATCCTATAATCTTATAGAAACTTTAGCCGAAAAAATTGCTGCTGACTTGCTAGAAACCTTTGGCCATTTACAGGCGGTAGAAGTGCAGGTAGTTAAACCCGAGGCTCCGGTAGGGGGAAGTTTCGAATATTTTGCCGTAAAAATTAAAAGAGGGAAATGACGAAATATTCTTGCCCTTCCTGCAGCTATATGATATTTTTTAGGGTGAACCCATATGAATAAGAGAGTTTATATAGGATTAGGTTCAAATTGCGGCCATAAACCAGGAAATTTAGCCCTGGCTAGGGGGAAAATAACTGATTTGGAAGGAACCAGGATAATCAACAGTTCCTCCCTTTATCTAACTGCTCCCTGGGGTCGCTTGGAGCAGGATGATTTTATTAATCAAGTGATAGAAATCGAAACTACCTTAAAACCTAGTGAACTATTGCGGGCTTTACAAGATATCGAAATTAAAATGGGCCGTCAGCGTCAAGAAAAATGGGGCCCTCGGATAATAGACCTGGATATACTCTTATTTGGCGAAGAGGTGCTGGATTTTCCTGATTTGAAAGTTCCCCACCCCTTCATGAAGCAACGGTTGTTTGTACTGGTTCCTTTGCAGGAAATTAATGAAAAACTCATTTTCCCTGACGATGGGGCCAAAATCGAGGAGGTGTTGAGTAGCGTATTTGCCCGGGAAGGAAACAAGAAAATCAAGAGAGTGTAGGGTTCTCCCACCAAGATTCCGGTTAGGACAGTATCGCTGGTATCACTTAGTGAACGAGACGGAAGGCTGTGAACCGGCTAAATCGAAATGGTTTCTCCTGTACCCAAAAGGGGGTTTAATTAATGAGAGAAAAGATAGGTATTGTTGGGGCGGGAGTGGTAGGAACCGCTGTTGGGGTGGTACTCAATAACAAAGGCTATGAGATTACGGGTGTACAGGATATTAAATCCGAATCTACACAACAGCTTGTGGAACGGATCGGCTGTACCGCTTACCCATCACCTCAGGAAGTTTCTCGCTCGGCGGATATAATCTTTATTACCACCTCCGATGCGGCTATCGCTAGTGTGGTAGAGCAGATTGCTGAAAAAAGGGCTTTTCGCCCCGGTCAAGTCATTTTGCACATGAGTGGGGCGCAGTCTTCGCAGATACTAGATAAGGCTAAAGAGTTCGGTGCTTTGGTCTTATCCCTGCATCCTTTGCAGGCTTTTGCCAGTATTGACCGGGCGATAGAGATATTGCCGGGTTCAGTCTTCAGCATTGAGGGGGATGAAGGAGCTTATGCCCTGGGGGTTCGCATAACGGAGGCCCTGGGGGGGGAGTATTTTTTCATTGAACGTGAAGCCAAGCCTTTGTACCATGCCGGGGCCTGTGTAGTATCCAATTATATGGTTACCCTCGTTGATTTCGGGATAAAACTTCTGGAAGCAACTGGAATACCCCGGGAGATGGCGGCCAAGGCTTTGCAGCCCCTTATATCCGGCACCGTTAAAAACATTGAAAATATCGGTATACCTAAAGCCCTGACCGGTCCTGTTGCTCGGGGTGACCTGGCCACCATAGCGGGTCACCTGCACTGTATGGAAGAAATGGCACCGGAGTTAATAAAACTATATAGCTGGCTAGGTTTTTATACCGCTCCACTCGCCCAGGAAAAAGGCGGCATAGATGAAACATCCCGGGAAGAGTTTGAAAAACTTTTTCTGCAGGAGTTGGAACGGATAGAATCTCCCTCAAATTAGGATATTTACGTCCTTTAAGATGCGGGTTAGAATTTAAATCCGTAACCCTTTAGGCAAGTGAATTATCCCGTTGCTGGAAAGGAGACTAGAAAATGGCAAGGATTACGACAGCAGTCTTACAAGATAAAAAGAAACGTCAGGAAAAAATAAGCATGCTTACCGCTTATGACTATTCCCTAGCAGGGATGGTAGACGAAGCAGGCATCGACATGATATTAGTAGGCGACTCATTGGGAAATGTGGTACTGGGATATGAGAATACCTTAGCCGTCACTATGGAGGATATGATTCATCATAGCAAAACGGTGGTCAGGGCCAGTAAAAATGCCATGGTGGTAGGAGACATGCCTTTTCTTTCCTATCATATATCGAAAAAGGAAGCCGTACGCAATGCCGGCAGATTCATACAGGAAGCCGGCTGCCAGACGGTGAAGCTGGAAGGCGGCACGGAAAGGGTAGATACAGTCAAAGCCATACTGGATGCTCAGATTCCGGTAATGGGGCACATCGGTCTTACTCCGCAATCAGTGCACCAGTTTGGCGGCTTCAAAGTACAGGGCAAAGACCTGGAAACCGCCAAAAAGTTGGTAGAGGATGCCAAAGCCTTGGATCAGGCCGGGGTATATTGCATCGTTTTAGAATGCGTACCTAGCGAATTAGCCCGCCGGGTTACGGAAGAGATATCCGTACCCACCATCGGCATAGGTGCCGGACCCTATTGCGATGGGCAGGTTCTGGTAATAAACGATATGCTAGGGATGTTCCGGGGATTTACTCCTAAGTTTGTGCGGAAATTTGCTAACCTGGAACCATTGATAATGGAGGCATTGAAGAACTATAAAGCCGAAGTGGAGGCCGGAACCTTCCCGGCAGAGGAACATTGCTTTACCATCGCGGAAGATGTATTGGACCGGCTCTATTAGGAGATTGGCTAGTTGAACGCTTCTCTCATTGCGAGGAGCGAAGCGATGTGGCAATCTTCCCCTAGGCGTGAGGCGTGAGGCGTGAGGCGTGAGGCGTGAGGCGTGAGGCGTGAG
>CAYRCG010000107.1:0-7163 GCA_964422685.1 uncultured Syntrophomonas sp.
CGACACTCCTCTGCCCGTGTCAAAAGGACCGTCCCCGTGACACTCTTACATCTGCAGGAGCTTATCTAAACCGATGATGTTTCCCAACCAGGGGTCAACAAAGATTTCTTTGCTTATCATGCTTTCCATACACCAACCGATATCGAAGGCTACCTTGCCCAAGCTTTCGGCTATATAGCTAGCCAGGATAACGGCGTTTACACCGGCAGATAAGAGACAGAGATCAAAGTCATATAGTTCCAGCTGTTTTTTTACCTCAGGAATTTCCTCGTAGTAGTATATACTGATAGCCGCTACCAGATCGCAATCTAATCTTTTTCTATATTCCTCTTGCCGCAATAGTTTAAGCCGAGGAGCTAGGGAACCTACAAGTAAAACCTTGCGTCCTCTCAGCATGGCTTCGAGTTTTTCCTCCTGGGAAAATAATAAAACCCTCCGTATATTAGCTTCAAACAAATAACGGGGGTGAATATGATAAGCTTCCAGAACCTTTTCTGCCATTTCCCGAGCTGGTTCGACTATCGTATTATAGCCCACTATACGGGCCTTTCTAACCGCCTCTATGGTTTCGTCCCTGGCCTGGATATGGGGAAATGTTATTCCCCGATGTCCATGCCCCTCCCGGGCACCTCGATTAGCCACTAGGGCCTCCGGATGTCGCATGAATTCTTCCTCGCTAAAAAGGGTATATTGCGCCATGACGAAGGCTTCCGTCGCCCCCAGAGAGACCACGGAACATGGCCTTTTTTTCTCCAGGGCTTTTATGATTTCGTCCAGCAGAAGGGAACTATCCAACCACACCGGGCCTGAATCCACCCGGGAGATGTTGCCGTATCTGCCTGGACCTGCTTCCACCTTTACCCTTCTGGCCCGATTGAAACTAATCTTTTCCATAACCCCACTCCCTTTTCGGGTATATATAATGATTATGGGGTATTTTTCTTTCTTAGTACCTTTAGATTAACCGACCTTGCCCGGACATTTTATCTGGCCAGTTTCATTTTTCCAATTATCTTTTCCACTCCGGCCAATACCTACACCCCCGCTTTCGTAGTGCACACATAGTATCATGTGCGGAAAGGATTCTTTTATCAGGCATTTAATTCATTAATAGACAAATCCTTAAGGGGGGTATCCTCGATGACCGCTTGTAGGTTTTTTTGGGCAATGGTGAGCATAAGTTTGATGCGGTTTAGTTGGTTAACTTCACTGGCACCTGGGTCATAATCAACCGCTACGATGTTGGACTGCGGGTAATGTCTCCTTATTTCTTTTATCATCGCTTTACCGGTCACATGGTTAGGCAAGCAGGCAAAAGGCTGTACACAGACGATATTAGGCACTCCGTCCTCAATTAGCTCCACCATTTCGGCGGTTAAAAACCAGCCTTCCCCGGTATGATGTCCCAAAGAAAGAATCCTGCCGGCCAACTCCGCCATGTGAAATATAGACCGAGGGGCTATAAATCGCTGGCTATTTGTTAAATAATCTATCATTTCCGCCCGTTGCTTTTCCAGGTAGTTTATCATCATCCTTCCAGATAACTCGTGTCTCTTTTTCCCGGATAGTTGCTGGTAATCGAAAATATCATCGTAAGCACAATAAAGGAAAAAGTTCAGCATATCCGGTACTATTACCTCTGCTCCTTCCCTTTCCAGGACATTTATTATATTATTATTCGCCTCGGGATGGTACTTGACCAGTATTTCCCCGACCACACCTACCCGGGGTTTCACTATGTCCGCTATTTCAATATGGTCAAATTCCCTTATTATGCCCCGGATATTTTGCAAAAAGGCCTCTTTATCCCCGCCGGCTATCTGCCCGCGGCAACGCCGATTCCATTTACGATAGAGCATATTAGCCGAACCGGGGATTTTTTCATAGGGTCTTACCCGATGTAAAACACGCAAAAGCAAGTCACCATAAACCAAACTCCAAGATAATTTCTGCATCAGGCGGCGGTTTATCTTAAAACCGGGGTTCTTCTCCATGCCAGCCAGATTTAAGGATATAACCGGTATATGGCCCAAACCGGCGTCAAACAAGGCCTTGCGCAACAATCCTATGTAATTAGTGGCCCGGCAACCCCCACCGGTCTGGGAAATCATTAACGAAGTGTGGTTAAGGTCGTATTCTCCCGATTGCAGAGCCTGTAATAACTGGCCGATGACCATAATAGAAGGATAGCAGGCATCATTGTTGACATATTTTAAGCCCATATCAACTGTAAGTTGATCTACATCAGGCAACACAGTGAAATTATAGCCTTCGGCCCGCATGGCCTCTTCAAAGAATTCGAAGTGCATAGGGGACATCTGGGGGCAGATTATCCGATGTCTTTTCTTCATCTGACGAGTAAAGGTTATCCGGGGGGTTACTGGGCTGTTTATAGTCGGTGCGAAGGCATTCTTATCCCTTTCCTCTAGGGCCGCTAGCAAAGAGCGTATCCTAATCCTGGCTGCTCCCAGGTTATTAACCTCATCAATTTTTAATAAAGTATAAATCTTATCCGCAGCCTGCAGTATTTCCTGAACCTGATCGGTTGTGATAGCATCTAACCCGCAACCAAAAGAATTGAGCTGCACCAGGTCGAGGTTTTTTTGTCCGGCCACGAAACTAGCTGCGGCATAAAGGCGCGAATGGTACATCCATTGGTCTACTACCCGCAAGGGTCGCTCAACTGAAGCTAAATGGGCTACCGCATCTTCGCAGAAGACCGCGATGCCGAAGGAAGTTATCAAACTAGGCAGTCCATGGTTGATTTCCGGGTCCAAATGGTAGGGCCGTCCGGCCAATACTATCCCCCGGCCACCCGTTTGCTCTAGATAGGCCAGCATCTCCTCCCCTTTTTCCCTGACATCTTCCTTGAAGCGTTTGTCTTCCCGCCAAGCGGCTCGCACTGCCTGGGCTATTTCCCTTTTGCTGATATCAAAATCACTCAGTTCCTCCCAGAGCCGGATTACTAGGCGCCTATAATTATCATAGGGCAGAAAGGGATTCATGAAGCGGATATGCTCATCCCTTAATATATCCATATTATTCTTAATAACATCGGGGTAAGAAATAACCATAGGACAATTAAAATGATTATCTGCTTCCTCATCTTCCCGCCGTTCCCGAGTGATACAAGGATAAAAGATATTCTTAATTCCCCGGTTCACCAATGCAGCGATATGGCCATGCACCAGCTTGGCCGGATAACAAGCAGACTCTGAGGGTATAGTCTCTATTCCTAGGTCATATATGCCACGGGAAGACAGCGGGGATAATTCCACCCTAAAACCCAGATGGGTGAAGAAGGTAAACCAGAACGGATAATTTTCGTACATATTCAAAACTCTAGGAATACCTATTATTCCTCTTTTTGCCTTTTCCCCCGCCAATGGCTCATAATGGAAAAGCCTTTGCAGTTTGTAATCATAAAGGTTAGGGATGTCCTTATTCTTCTGGTTTGGGAACATTTTTTCGCAACGGTTACCGGAGATAAAGCTCTTGCCATCCTGGAAACGGTTGATAGTAAGTAAACAATGATTTTCACAGCCCTGACAGCGGCGGGTAGAGGTTTTTATGGAAAAGTTATCTAATCCGCCCGGGTTTAATAAGCTGGTGATATAAGGTTTGCGGTACTTATTGCGGGCGATAAGGGCTGCACCGAAAGCCCCCATTAATCCGGCTATATCGGGGCGAACTACTTCCCTTTCGGTTATTAGCTCTAGGCTGCGCAGTACGGCTTCATTATAGAAGGTTCCTCCCTGTACCACTATTTTTTCCCCTAGATCAGCAGGGTTTTTTATCTTAATAACTTTAAACAAGGCGTTTTTTATTACCGAATAGGAAAGACCCGCGGAGATATCCCCTACCGTCGCTCCTTCTTTCTGGGCCTGTTTTACCCGCGAGTTCATAAATACAGTACAACGGGAACCCAGGTCCACCGGTGATTCCGCTCGCAGGGCCTGCCCGGCGAAGTCCTCTATCCCTAAATCCAAGGAATGGGCAAAGGTTTCGATAAATGAACCGCAACCAGAAGAACAAGCCTCATTGAGCATTATGCTTTCAATAACCCCGTTTTCTATATGCAGGCATTTCATATCCTGTCCCCCGATATCCAGGATGAAATTGACCCCTGGGGCAAAGAATTCCGCTGCGGTGAAATGGGCTATGGTTTCCACCTCCCCCAAGTCAAGGGATAGGGCGGTTTTTATTAGACCCTCCCCATAACCGGTGACCGAGGAATAGGCAATGTTAGCGGTAGGGGGCAAGCGCATATAAAGATCCTTTAGTATTTTTACCGCTGACTGCACCGGGCTGCCTTGGTTGCCGGCATAATAGGAATAAAGCAGCTTCCCTTCGTTATCGATTAAGGCCGCCTTGGTGGTAGTAGAGCCTGCATCTATACCCAGGAAACAATCGCCCTCGAAGGATTCTAGTTCCCGGCGTGATACCCGGTAGCTGTTATGCCTTTCCCGGAATGCCCGCAGTTCCTCCTCACCAGTGAACAAGGGCTCCAAACGCCATATTTCCTGGGCCTGGGCCTGCTCCAAACCGGGCAATCTTTCCAATAGTTCTCCAAAATATAATTCCCTTTCCCTTTTCGAGGCCAAAGCCGCACCCTGGGCTACGAAAAACTGCGCTTCCTCCGGGAAGATAACATCTTCATCCCTGAGATTAAGGGTTTCCTGAAATCTTTTCCGCAATTCCGGCAGAAAATAAAGCGGCCCTCCCAACAGGGCCACCTTTCCCCGAATGGATTTGCCACAAGCCAAACCGCTAATGGTTTGGTTCACTACCGACTGAAACACAGATGCAGCTATATCCTCCCGGGCGGCACCTTCATTCAGTAAAGGCTGTATATCGCTTTTAGCAAAAACGCCGCAACGGGCAGCGATAGGATAGATTACTTTATGGCGGGCTGCCAACTCATTTAATCCGGCGGCATCTGTCTTCAAGAGAACCGCCATCTGATCGATAAAGGAACCGGTTCCCCCTGCACAACTGCCATTCATTCTTTGCTCGAGACCACCGGTTAAAAAGGTGATTTTGGCATCTTCTCCGCCTAATTCTATAGCTACATCAATCCCGGGTATGAATCTTTCAATAGCCTGATGGCAGGCTATCACTTCTTGCAGAAAACCCAGTTCCAACCACCGGGCCAAGGAAATCCCTGCTGAACCGGTAATCATCACTGTCACGGGGCGATTTCCTACCCGCTTATAGGCATCTTTGATAAGATTGCTTATAGTGGTTTTTACCCGGGCATAGTGTCGCCTATAGCAGGCATATACTATTTTATCTGTTTCATCCAGAACCACAATTTTTACCGTGGTTGAACCAACGTCTAAACCTATATGTAGTACAGCATTCATCTGAGCCACAACAATAGTCGTGCTCCCTCCCCCCATATGATTACTATATACTACTGCGATTAAGGATATGATAGCTATTTAACGCCAAAATAGCAAATTCGTCCGGTGGAGCAAAATGCCTTTCTGACCAGCTAGTCTTAATACCCAACAAAATAGGGCGTCCCCCTAAGGAACACCCGATAAAAGAAGGGCATCCCTCTTTATGGAATGCCCTTTGCTATCATTTTCACTTTTGCCTTTTTTATTCGCACCCTTACCGTTTACGGGTAACCTCAGGAGAGACCTGCGTCTTACCTGTAGCTATAGTTGCTACGGCTCTGCCTGGCCTGGAAGCATTCCCGGCAATAAACCGGTCTATCACCACTGGGCTCGAAAGGAACCGTGGTCTGCTCACCGCAGGCTGCACAAACGGTTTTAAACATGGGGCGGTCTTCCCGGGAGCGAGAGCGTCCGAAATCGTTGCGCTGTTGTTTGCGTGCTCTCCGGCAATCAGGGCAGCGGCCCGGCTCATTCTCGAAACCTTTTTCGGCATAGAATTCTTGTTCCGATGCTGAGAACAAAAACTCATTACCACAATCTTTACATGTCAGATACTTGTCTTCGAACATTACATATCCCCTTTTTAAGAAAAAATTACTCTTGGACTTAGCTTCCCCCGAAAGGAGATATATAAGAACAAGGCTCACTAATTGTATACTATTGTTTTGCAATTGTCAAATTCAAGAAAACATTTTTTTATTAGAATAAAATGGTGAAGCGTGAGGAGTGAGGGGTATAGTAATTACCCCCATTTCTAACCGTTCAAGGGCCTTCAAACCCCCTTTTCTTCACAATTTGTGGCCCACGAATCAGGTGGGATTGGTTAGATGGAGTTCTAGGGTACGAGCGCTATCATAAACCAAATCAATTAAATGCACACAACCTTGACCGGCCCCTAATAAAGCGGCTATCTCCCTTTTCGGTTTTCCAGGAAGTCTTTGCCCGATAATATTACTCAGTAATCCTTTGGATTCACGGCAGACATTATCCGGCACCCGGGGTAAATCCGCCCAGGCCCGCTTGACCACCATATTCGAATCAAGTTCTAGACTAGCGGTAATATGGTGGAAGGAGTCTATTATACTGCCATTTATACGATAATACCCGTTTTCCTCGCGGAAAAGCTGCTGGGTTTTACAGCGATCGAAAAGCCTTTGTTCCCGGCTATAGCTCCCAATATGTTCTCCCCAGGAAGTGTCAATCCTATCTAGGTTGCTATAATAACGACAAGAACCGAGGTAGAATTCTTCCCAGGCTCGTGTATAACGGGCCATATCATCATAGCCCCTTTCCAGGAATAGGAATGATTCGGCCTGCACGACTGCAATCACCGTATCATTAACCAAGGATCGTTCCAATTCGTCTTCTATACCTTTTAAAGCTTTTCTTAAATCGGGGCCACTGCCTAAATAAGCCTTAATTCCCCGCAGGGCAGAAAGTTCCTCCTGGCTATCTGCCATCATCCCCGGTCTCCCTAAGCGCAACAAACTTGCTTCCCTAATATTCAGGTTTTCCACTTCAACCTGAAGCGCTATTTCCTTCTCCACTTGGCTATCTAGGTAGCTGGTCCTAGCTATTATGTAGTTTTCATCTAAACGTTCAGCAAAGCTATGCCAAAAGCGTTGATAAAGAAATTCCATCCGAATCATCTCCCATTTGATTTATAGCCTATTCTATCATAAGTTGGTATGAAATGATGAGGCGTGAGGGGTGAGGAGTGAGGGGTATTAGTAATTACCCACTATTCCTTACCGTCCA
>CAYRCG010000108.1:0-7010 GCA_964422685.1 uncultured Syntrophomonas sp.
CAGGGAGCGAAGCGCGCCCCCGTCATTGCGAGGAGCGCAGCGACGTGGCAATCTTTACGATGTTGGAATGTTGGAAAGTTGAACGGGGTATTGACCACAATCAATGATAAAAATGCCTTAGGCACTGCCTCCCCCACCACAAGGAGTTGAGAAAAATATTATTCCCTATATATCTGGATTTACAGGGCAAAACCTGCCTGGTAGTAGGCGGAGGGCAGGTGGCGGAAAGAAAGATAGAAAACCTATTGGATTACGGTCTGCGTATGAGGGTAGTCAGCCCCCGGATCACGGCGCGCCTGCAGGAATTAGTCGGGCAAGGCGTGCTAGAATGGGCGGAGCGAGATTTTGAAGAAACGGATATTGTTGGGGTATTCATAGCTTTTGTAGCTACAGATAACAACCAGGTGAATCAAAAGGTGGCCGATACCTGCCGCGAAGCCGGAGTCCTAATAAATGCGGTTGACGATCCCCCTAACTGTGATTTTTATATACCTTCTATAATAAGGCGCGGTTCTTTGGTACTAGCTATTTCTACCGAAGGCAAAAGCCCCTATTTTGCTCGGCGGATGCGGGAAGAACTCGAGGATAGCATAACTCCCGCTCATGGGGAATTCGTAGCCATGATGGGAGAGATTAGGGAAGAAATCAAGGAAAACGTGCCCGATATTGAACAGCGTAAGGAAATATTCAAGAGTTTAGTCTATTCCGATATATTAGATCTATTAAAGGCCGGAGAAAAAGAAAAGGCGAGGGAGAGAATAAGAGCATGTATGTCCTCTTGGCGGGATTAAATCACAGGACTGCTCCGGTAGAGGTGAGGGAAAGATTTTCCATCTGCGGGGCTGAATTGCAACAGGCCTATCAGGAATTAAAAAGCCTGGAGGACTTGGAATCATCCGTTATACTCAGCACCTGTAATCGAACCGAAGTATATGCCACCGCGAAGGATATCGAGAAAGGCTTTGCTGCCTTGGAAGGTTTCCTCTGCCGCTATGCTCATATGGATGAGGAAAGCCTGGAGAAATACCTTTACCAGCCCAATTGCTACGATGCTATATTACACCTTTTTCGGGTAGCCTCTGGTCTGGACTCTATGATAATGGGCGAACCCCAGATATTAGGACAGGTAAAAGAAGCCCATCAAGGTGCCCGGGTAGCCGGTGCTGCTGATGGAGTATTGAATGCTTTATTCCAGCGAGCCATCTATGTGGGGAAAAAGGTGCGCAGCGATACTGATATCGACCGGCACCCCTTCTCCGTAAGCCATGCGGCGGTGGAATTGGCTCGCCAAATACTGGGTGATATGGAGAATAAAAGCGTTTTGGTGACCGGTGCCGGGGAAATGAGTGAAACCACTATTCGCTATCTGATGGCTAATGGTTTGAAATCGGTGATTATTTCCAACCGTTCTTATGATAAAGCGGTGAAGATGGCAGAAAACTTCAATGGCCGGGCGGTATATTTTGACCAATTGCCGGTGGAATTGGGCCGGGCGGATATAGTGATAAGCTGTACCGCGGCCAGCCATTATGTCCTGAGGGAGGACAATTGCCGTGAGGTACTGCAATCCCGCCAAGGCCGGAAAATAATAATGATTGATATCGCGGTACCGCGGGATATTGACCCGGCTTTAAAAGATATCCCCGGGGTTTTTATCTACGACATAGACCAGTTGGAAAACGTAGTAGACGCCGGCTATGAGGAAAGGCAAAGCGTAATCTCCGTGGTGGAAGAAATAATACTAGATGAATTGGGCAAATTTAACGATTGGCTAGGGAGCCTTTATGTGGTGCCGGTGATAAAGGCCCTTAAACAAAAAGGCGAGCTTATTAAGGAAAATGAGATTAAAAGGGCTTGCAACCGTTTGGGCGGACTGTCGGAGCAGGAGCAGAATATTATAGCCTCCATGGCTAATTCCATAGTGAACCAAATCCTGCATTTTCCTATGGTAAACTTACGGGAACTAGCCGCTACCCAGCAGGGGCATCTTTATGCGGAAATAGCGAAAAAGCTTTTTGCCCTGCAGATAGATAGTGAGGAGTATGAAAAATATGAGAAATTTGAGATTGGGAACCAGAGGTAGCCAGCTAGCCTTATGGCAGGCTCGGCATGTGGCCTCTCTCTTGGAAAGCTCCTGGCCTGATCTCAAGGTAGAAATAAAGACTATCAAAACTACCGGCGATAAGATACTCGATGTAGCCCTTTCTAAAATAGGAGACAAGGGGCTTTTTACTAAAGAGATCGAAAAAGAACTATTAGCCGGGGAAATCGATATAGCGGTACACAGTATGAAGGATTTACCGTCCGAATTGCCCCCCGGTTTGTGTATAGCAGCGGTATTGGAAAGGGAAGACCCGCGCGATGTTTTACTCTCGCACAAGAGTTTTGCGTTGGCCCAATTGCCCCCGGCGGCACGGATAGGAACCTCCAGCCTGCGGCGCATAGCTCAGCTTAAGGCCTGGCGCGATGATTTAGAGTTAGTGGACATACGAGGCAATGTGGAAACCCGGGTGCGGAAAATGCGGGAACAGGATTTGGACGGAATTATTCTCGCCTATGCCGGGGTAAAAAGGCTGGGATTAGAAGGGATGATAAGTGATTACCTCCCGATGCAGTTGGTATTGCCGGCGGTAGGGCAGGGGATGATTGCGGTGGAAGCCCGGGACGGCGATAAGGCCGTATTCGAACTAACGGCGACAATAAACCATCAGGAGTCTTTATCCGCCAGCCTGGCGGAAAGGGCTTTCCTGCGTGAATTAGAAGGGGGTTGCCAGGTGCCGGTGGCATCGATTGCCGAATGGCAGGAGGGACAGCTCCATATCCGGGGGCTTGTCGCTTCCCTGGACGGAAAAGAAAAATATAGCGGCAGCAGTTATTGTTCCCCGACCGAAGCGGAAACGGCCGGGCGCGAACTCGCCCGCCGCCTCCTGCAGGAGGGCGGCGCCGCCATACTCGCGGGGATAAGAGGGTGATGAATAAATGGATAAGAAAAAAGGACTAGTTTACCTCATCGGGGCGGGACCCGGGGACCCCGGGCTGTTTACCCTGAAAGGGAAAAGGGTATTAGAGGAAGCCGAAGTAATAGTATATGACCGTTTGGTAGGAGATGAAATCCTATCCATGGCCCATCCCGAGGCGGAATTCATATACGTAGGCAAAGCCTCATCCCGGCACGCCTTAACCCAGGACGAAATCAACGCCTTGCTAGCGGAAAAAGCCGCCCAAGGTAAAAAAGTAGCCCGTTTGAAAGGCGGCGACCCCTTCCTTTTTGGCCGGGGCGGCGAAGAAGCCCTGTACCTGAAAGAACGGGGTCATAGATTCGAAGTAATACCCGGGATAAGTTCCGCCATAGCCGTGCCGGCTTATGCCGGCATACCCGTAACCCACCGGGAAGCCACATCCAGCCTGGCCATAATCACCGGGCATGAGAAGCCGGGGAAAAAAGAAAGTTCAATACATTGGCCCGAATTAGCCCAGGGCATCGGCACCCTAGTTTTCCTGATGGGAGTCGAGAACCTGGAGTTCATATGTGAGAATTTAATCCGGCACGGGCGGGAGCCCGGTACGCCGGTTGCCTTGATAAGATGGGGGACCCTCCCCCAGCAACAAGTTTTAAGCGGAACCTTGGAGGATATCGTCCGGCGGGTGAAAGAGAATAACTTCCAGCCACCCGCGGTTATAGTAGTGGGGGAAGTAGTAAAACTGCGGGAAGAATTGAACTGGCTGGAAAACAGACCCCTTTGGGGAAAACGGATAGTCATAACCCGTGCCCGCGCCCAGGCCAGCCAACTCCTGGAGAAAATCCGTGACTTGGGCGGACAGGCCATAGAATTCCCCTCTATAAAAATAGAAAAAGAGAAAAACCTAGCGGCTTTGTATAATGCCCTGCAGAATATCAGCCAATATGACTGGATAATCTTTACCAGCGTAAATGCCGTAGATATATTTTTTGCGGAAAGCCGGCAAGCGGGGCTGGATATAAGGGATTTGCAAGGGATAAAACTAGCTGCAATCGGTCCGGCTACCTGCGATAGAATATTGCAAAGAGGTTTGCAGGTAGATGTAATGCCGGAGGATTATCGCGCGGAAGGAATACTTCAGGAATTAAAAGACAGGATAAAGCCCGGAAAATGGGTGCTTCTTCCCCGGGCCCGCGGGGCCCGAAGCATTTTGCCCGAGACCCTGCGCCGACGGGGAGCCCAGGTGAACGAAGTATATCTATACCAGGCTATCCCCGCCAGCAAAGTCAGCCAAGCTACTTTGCAGAATATAGTAGCCGGTAATATGGATTATCTAACATTTACAAGTTCCTCTACAGTGAGTAATTTTGTTAAAATAGTCGGGGCGGAGAACATCGCCGGACTGAAAGGGAAGGTTAAGATAGCCTGCATAGGCCCGGTAACCGCTGCTACTGCCAGGGAGAATGGCTTTAATGTAGACCTTCTGGCCCGGAAATATACCATCGATGGATTGCTGGAAGCTATATTAGAAGACCTGTAGCACCGCTACGAAAACTATTGCGCCGCCAAGGGCGCATAATGATTACCTATTGCATCGTAGTTACCTTTAGTTATTCAGGGAGGGAGAATTAAAATGATAGGATGCACCAAGCTGCTCTGCGGAACAGCCACCGTTTCCGAAGTAATCAAATACAGCGGACATGAAGGCACCGTGCCCCCCCAGCTTCTGCAGTTTTCGGATAGCAACCGTCCCTTAGTGGTCTGGAACACGACCAACCGTTGCAACCTGCGCTGCAAGCATTGCTACATCGAGGCCGAAGACCGCAAATATCAGGATGAATTAAGTACAGAAGAAGCCCGGGAGATGATTAACGACCTGGCGGCCATGAAAGTTCCGGTACTGCTATTCTCAGGAGGCGAGCCTCTGATAAGGCAGGATATTTTCGAGTTAGGACGGATGGCGGCGGAAAAGGGACTGCGACCGGTGATTTCATCTAACGGCACCTTGATCGACGACGAAGTAGCCCGGAAGATAAAAGATGCCGGCTTTCAATATGTAGGCATAAGCATAGACGGGGCCCCGGCCACCCATGATGAATTCAGGAATCACCAGGGCGCTTTTGCCGAAGCTATGCGCGGGATTAGAGCCTGTCTTAATAATGGAATCAAAACCGGTATCCGTTTCACGGTTAACAAATACAACCAAGAAGACCTGCCGGAGATATTCGACATTATCGAAAGGGAAGGCATACCCCGTTTCTGCATGTATCATTTGGTTTACGCCGGGCGGGGTCGGGAAATGGCCGATATGGACACAACCAAGGAAGAAAAACGCGGTATACTGGAAATGGTCAGTGAAAAAACCATCGAACTCCACGAAAAAGGAGTAGAAGTGGAGATATTGACCACCGATAACCATGCCGATGGCATTTTCCTGCTGAACTATATTAAGGAAAAGCAACCCGAGCGTCAGGAGGAAGTCGAACAATTATTGCAGATGCACGGCGGCTGTTCCGCCGGCACCAAATTTGCCAACATTGACCCTAGGGGCAATGTGCACCCTTGCCAATTCTGGCAGGATTATACCGTGGGCAATATCCGGGAAAAACCCTTCAGTGAGATCTGGACCTCAGACGATGCATTGATGGTAATGCTGCGGGAAAAAGATAAGCATGTAAAGGGCAAATGCGGGGAATGCAGCTATAAATCCCTTTGTTCCGGCTGCCGCATCCGTGCCCGCGCGGTCTATGATGACCTCTGGGCGGAAGACCCCGCCTGCTACCTGACCGCACAGGAAATAAAGTAAAATGCCGTGTACCCGGCATTGCAAAGAACGCAGCGTGCCCCTGTCATTGCGAGGAGCGATTAACCCAATGATCCAGAATAATAAACAATGATGAAAAGGTAGTTTGTGAGGGCTTTTGAATAAAGAATCGAGGGAAGTTATTACACTCCTCACCCCTTACCCCTCACCCCTCACCCCTCACTCTCCTAAGGAGGGAGCAAAAATGGGATTTCCTATACAGCGGATGAGAAGGCTGCGCAGCAGCGAAAACCTGCGCCGTATGGTGCGTGAAACCACCCTGCAGTGCAGTGACTTCATCTATCCCCTATTCGTTATCTTTGGTAAGGATAAAAAAATACCGGTAAACTCCATGCCCGGAGTTTTCCAATTTTCCGTGGACCGATTAGAAGAGGAAATAAAGGAAATCGATTCCTTGAAGATTCCCGCTGTCCTCCTTTTCGGCTTACCCGAATACAAAGACAGCGTAGGCAGCTCCGCCTATCAGGATGACGGAGTAGTGCAGGAAGCTACCCGCCTAATCAAAAAGGTTTGCCCGGAAATGCTGGTAATAACTGATGTCTGCCTTTGTGAATACACCGACCATGGGCATTGCGGCCTCCTTGATGCCAAGGGCGTGGTGGATAACGATGCCACCCTGGACTTACTCGCCCAGGAAGCCCTATCGCACGCTAGGGCTGGCTGTGATATAATAGCCCCTTCCGATATGATGGACGGAAGAATCGGCTATATCAGGAAAGAATTAGATAGTAAGGGATATAAAGATATTCCCATCATGGCCTATGCCGCCAAATATGCCTCCGCTTTTTACGGTCCCTTCCGGGATGCGGCCGACTCTGCCCCTCAATCCGGGGACCGCAAAAGCTACCAAATGGACGCAGCCAACATCCGGGAAGCCTTGCGCGAGGTAGCCCTGGACATAGAAGAAGGCGCCGATATAGTAATGGTTAAACCGGCATTGCCTTATTTGGATGTACTAAAAGCAGTTAAGGAGAAGTTTGCCTACCCCACCGCTGCCTATAATGTCAGCGGAGAGTATGCCATGATAAAAGCCGCCGCCGCTTGTGGTTGGCTAGACGAGGAACGGGTGATGATGGAGGCCCTTACCTCTATCAAACGTGCCGGGGCCGATATGATAATAAGCTATTTCGCTAAAGACGCCACCCGATTGTTGAAGAATGGTTGAACGAATGAAACGGGTTGTGTCATTGCGAGGAGCGCAGCGACGTGGCAATCTTCCCTGCGGG
>CAYRCG010000109.1:0-6969 GCA_964422685.1 uncultured Syntrophomonas sp.
CTATGGCTTCTGCAACTTGCTTAATTATTATTTCTCTCATATCGCTTTTTATCTTCGAGATGTTAGGGGTAAAAAACATCCCCGCTTCTCGTATTAATTAGGATTTATACATTTATTTATAACAAATGACGGGGATGGACTATGATAGTATTAAAAAATGTTTCGAAAAATCTAGGCGATTTTCGTTTAAAAAACATAAATATAAGCATTGACAACAATGAATATTTTATTATACTAGGTCCGACCGGGACAGGGAAAACCGTCATTTTGGAGATAATCGCCGGTATGTACAAACCGGATACGGGAGAGGTTTGGATAAACGAGCGCAATGTAACCGCCGAATCCCCAGAATCTAGGCGGATAGGCTTTGTTTACCAGGATTATATGCTTTTCCCCCATCTCAATGTACGCGAAAACATTAAATTTGCTCTAAAACTCAAAAGAACCCACCGCATTACCATGAAACATAAACTAGAACAGATTACTAGTCTGCTGGATATCGAAAAAATACTCGATCGCTACCCCACCACTTTAAGCGGCGGCGAGCAACAAAGGGTAGCTATAGCCCGAGCGTTGGTCGCCGATCCTGAAGTTTTGCTTTTAGATGAACCATTAAGTGCTCTAGACCCACGCAGCAAAGAGATATTTCAACAAGAATTAAAGAACATTCACCAAAAAATAAAAACAACCACTATCCATATAACCCATGATTTTAATGAGGCTTTGGTTTTAGCGGATCGAATGGGAATCATGCATAACGGTGAAATAGTGCAAACAGGAACACCCCGGGAGGTTTTCCGCAAGCCAGAATCGCAATTTGTAGCGGAATTTGTGGGGATGGAAAATATATTTAATGGGGAAATTATTGAGGGGAAGGACGAACAATATGTCCTAGTTGCCTCCCAGTATCTTAGGGTAGTGTCTAGACTCACCGGTAAGGTCCGGGTGGCTATCAGGCCCGAAGATATTATAATAACTCGGGAGAAATTCCTCAGCAGTGCCCAAAACACACTCCGGGCATATATTGTCGAGGTAATTCCGCGCGGGTCATTTTTTAAGGTTGCTCTAGATGCTGGTATTAATATGACTGCAATCATCACCAGACAGGCTTTAGAAGAACTGAACCTCGAACCGGGACAAAGTGTCTGGGTAGTTTTTAAGACCACCGCTGTGCACGCTTTTAAATAAAACAAAACACAAAAAACCCCCTTGCCGGGAAAAGGCAGGGGGTTTTGTTTTCTTGACTTATAAATATAACGATATGGGTTATTTCACATGTCTTTTTCAATCAGTATTCACATTATTAGCCAGTCTTTTGCCGGTAGGGTCTATGTTATAATATGCAGGTAAGGGAGGCGTTTCCCGATGAAAAACAACGATTTTCGCATATTATTTTCCATTGCCGCCTTAATGCTAAGCTTAGGGATATTTTTGGGAGCCTATAACATTTATATAAAACTGGGCATTGAAAAGCCCCTGATAACTGAATTATCCGCCTTGGAGGGGGTACGGCAAGTACACCTAAACAAAGTTGATAAGGGATACGAGATTAAGATAGATTTAATCAGGATGGACAATATTCAAAAAATGCATATAGATATTAACCGGATATTGCACGAAAGGTTGAAGGACAAAGACTATGAATTGCAAATCGGTGATCGACGCAATGAGGAATTGCAAGGATGCTTTGACAATCTTCAACCCGCCATTTACGAAGCCATAGCAGAAAATCGTTATATTTGGCTTGAAGGACAATTAGCCAAGAAGGCCAAATCTAAAGGAATAGATTATGCTATGTATATTGATAAAAGGTACCTTTACCTACAATTATATGATGAATCACAATACCTTTATGAAATAATCGAACGGAATTACAGTTGCAACTTGGCAGACTTGGGGAGGAAATAATTGTGAAGGAAATGCTGGTCGGCTCAGCAGTAGGCTTATTAATCTTTCTTGCAATAATCGGTATCAACATTACCCCTTTAATTCTATTTGCCTTGATAATGGGGGCTGTTTTCTTTTTCTTACAAACTCAAGGGGCGATAAAATTTGATGAGCTTGGGGGGACCGCAAACAAGGCCCATTTTGCCCGTTTCGAGGATATAGGGGGGCAGGATTCTGCCATAAAAGAGTTGCAGGAGGCTCTACAGTTCATATTGAAACCAGATGAAATCGGCAAAATGGGGATAAGGCCCATCAAAGGGATACTGTTGGTAGGTCCGCCGGGTACAGGTAAAACACTTCTAGCTAGGGCTGCAGCAGGTTTTACTAGTTCGATATTTATCGCTTCTTCAGGTAGTGAGTTTATTGAAATGTATGCGGGTGTTGGGGCCAAAAGGGTAAGACAGCTTTTTAGGGATGCCCGCAGAAAGGCGAACAAGGCCAAGAAAAAAAGCGCTATAATATTTATTGATGAACTAGAGATACTTGGGGTAAAAAGAGGGACCAACAGCAGTCACATGGAATATGACCAAACGCTGAATCAGTTACTGGTAGAAATGGATGGCATTAGCCAGAATGAGGAACCACGCTTGTTAATCATCGCGGCTAGCAACCGGGCTGACATGTTGGATCCGGCGCTTTTGCGTCCGGGGCGCTTTGATCGCCAAGTGCAGGTGGGATTACCAGACAAACGTGGCCGGACTAAGATCCTGAATATTCATACCCGCAATAAACCTCTTGATGACGAATTGGCTTTGGAGGACATTGCTCGCGCTACCTTCGGCTTTTCTGGCGCCCATTTGGAAAGCTTGGCTAACGAAGCGGCCATAATGGCTATGCGTGAAAATTCCACCAAGATTGAAGTTCGGCACTTTGAGGAAGCTATCGATAAAGTAATAATGGGAGAAAAGCTGGATAGAAAGCCATCTGCGCGGGATATGGAGCGGGTGAGTATACATGAAAGTGGACACGCCCTAATTAGTGAACTACTTCAGCCGGGTTCCGTTTCCTCCCTGACCATTGTTCCACGAGGGGCTGCTTTGGGTTTTATGCGCAAATCCGCCCAGGAAGATCAATATCTGTATACTAGGGAAGAACTCGAACGGCAAATCATGGTTATGTTGGCGGGGGCCCTGGCTGAGGAACTTTGTTTCGGCAACCGCAGTACCGGTGCCCGCAACGATTTTGCCCAAGCTTGGGATTTGCTGCGCGAAATTATTAATGCCGGTCTTTCTTCACTAGGGATTGTAAAAGCAGAGGATATTCCCCCCTATGTATTTTACCGGGAGTGTAAGGCCATAACTAAGGAATTGGAGAAAAGGACCTTAACTCTATTGCAGGATAACATTGATTCCCTAAAGAGGATAGCTGCTTGCGTATTGGATGAAGAATCCCTTGATCGCAAACGCTTATTAGAATTGCTGGGCTCACCTGAAATAGCTTCCTAAGAAGGCGCACCAACACTTGCAAAATTGAATTGAAGATTGTTTGCCTTCGCTTGTTATTCTCTTTGGTAAAAACCCCCGCCCATTTCCCAGCGTTCCTGCCTTTTTTTTGCACCAACAGAACAATTGTAATAGAATAAGATGGTAATTAAAAAGTAAATCTTTTTAAGGGGATGCTTGGTATGAAAACAGCCTATCTTATTTCTACCGGTACGGAATTGCTGCTTGGTTCTACCAATGATAGCAATTCTATATTTTTGGCCGAAAAAATGATGGAGAGAGGCATCAAGGTTATCGGAAAAACAACAGTTGGGGATAGCAGGGATAGTCTCCGAATGGCTTTTGCAGGTGCTTTAGGCATAGCAGACATAGTCATTTCGAGTGGTGGCTTGGGCCCGACTAAAGATGATTTGACTAAGGAAATGGCTTGCTTGGCAATGGGATGTGAGGTACTGACAAATAATCAGGAAGAAGTTAAAAGATTGAAAGAGTTCTTTGCCCGTCGCCATAAACCCATGCCAGAATCCAATCTAAAACAGGCCCTATTTCCCCCGGAAGCCGAGATAGTAGTTAATCAACTAGGAACTGCACCTGGCATGTACCTCAAGAAAGATAATAAGGTTTTAATTTTACTTCCGGGACCTCCACGGGAGATGGAGGATATGTACAATAAGGGGATCAGCCCTAAATTAGAAAGGGATTTTCCTCGAGAGGAAAATAGGATTATTTGCAAAACCATTAAAATACTAGGCCCAGGGGAATCACAGGTAGAGAAGATGCTGGATGAGGTTCCCTATGATGAATCGGGGCTAAATATAGCTCTTTTGGCGATAGACGGCGAAATCCACCTAAAACTTACGGCTGATGGGGAAGATGCTAGCCGCAATGCTGATATTATGGATAAAGCCTGCCGGGGGATAGAGAAAGTTTTCGACAGGCATATAGTAGGATATGATAACGACACCCTGCTATCCGTAGTTGCCACTTACCTATTGAAAAGAGGTAAAAAACTGGCAGTTGCCGAATCCTGTACTGGTGGTTTACTTGCTAAAATGATAAGTGATTTGCCGGGGAGCTCAGCCTATTTTTGGGGCTCAATGACTACATATAGCAACGAAGCCAAGATGGTTTGCCTAGGCGTTAAACGAGAGACATTAGAAGAATATTCGGCGATTAGTTCGGAAATAGCCGAAGAAATGGTGCGGGGCATACAGAAGATATCCGGGCTTGAACTAGCCCTTTCTATTACCGGTCTTGCCGGTCCAGACGGTGCTACAGAGGATAAACCTGTAGGTTTAGTCTATATCGCTTTGGCAGAGGGGGACTATTTGCGGGTAAAAGAAATGCACTTTGTCGGTAATCGGGAATCCATCCGTATCCTAGCCGCCAAATCGGCTCTAGATTTATTACGCCGGCACCTAGAGACAGGGAGGTGATGGAACTGAGGGCATTTTTAGCTATTCCCGTACCCGATTATATCAAAGATTACGCTTCGGGTTTGAAATCCTCGCTAGTTTCGGTGGCATCGAATGTGAAGTGGGTGGAGAAGGGGAATTATCATCTAACATTAAAATTTCTGGGGGAAATCAACCGTGAGTATACAAAAACAATAATGAAAGACATGGAATCAGTTGCTGAATACTGCCCTCCCATGCAACTAGAAGCAAATGGGGTGGGTGTTTTCCCTAACTTTAGAAGACCGCGAGTAATCTGGTTGGGGGTAAAGGGAGAGATAGAAAAACTAGATTTTCTGGGCGAAAGGGTAGACGCACTTTTGTCTACATCCTTGGGTTTCGAAGCCGAAAGGAAACGCAGCTTCCATCTCACTTTGGGCAGAATTCGCCCAGAAGGGGAAAATGGGGCGCTATTAAACCAGCTAAACTTTATCAACCGGGGAGCCGAGAGTATCCCTTTCCCGGTTAATGAGTTCTATCTGATGGAAAGCCGGTTATCCCCGAGCGGGCCGACTTATATTCTCCATCAGAGTTTCATTTTAGGAGGATAAATAAATATTTGACATTTTCGGGGAAGTTTCATATTCTTATATAAACGAACGAATGTTTGAGGGGGGATTGGGGTGGAAATGAATGAAGCAAATAAAGGAAGGATGGAAGCTCTCAATAACACAATAAAGAGCATTGAAAAACAACACGGTAAGGGCTCCATAATGAAATTAGGCGAAGCAGTAAACATGAACATCGAGGTTATTTCCACAGGATGCATTTCCTTAGATTTGGCGCTAGGGGTAGGGGGAGTACCCCGGGGGCGGGTAGTCGAAATATTTGGACCTGAATCTTCTGGTAAAACTACCGTAGCCCTGCATGCTATAGCGCAAGCGCAAAAAGACGGTGGCATGGCGGCTTTTATCGATGCTGAACATGCCCTAGATCCGCTATATGCCCGTAAACTGGGGGTGGATATCAACAATCTTTTGGTTTCACAACCAGACTCGGGCGAACAGGCTTTGGAAATAGCGGAGGCTTTAGTTAGGAGTGGTGCAGTCGATATTGTCGTAATAGACTCTGTAGCAGCCCTCGTACCCCGTGCTGAACTGGATGGTGAAATGGGGGATATCCATGTGGGTCTGCAGGCTCGTCTGATGTCCCAAGCTTTAAGGAAACTTACTGCTCATATAGGAAAATCTAATGCCTGTGTTCTTTTTATCAACCAGATTAGGGAGAAAGTGGGGGTAATTTACGGAAGTAATGAAACGACAACCGGTGGCCGGGCCCTAAAGTTTTATTCATCAGTAAGGATAGAAGTCAGAAAAGGTGAGGCAATAAAGCAGGGAACTGATATGATTGGTAATAAAACCAGGGTCAAAGTGGTAAAAAACAAAGTCGCTCCACCGTTTAAAGCTACAGAATTCGATATTATGTATGGTACGGGCATTTCTAGGGAAGGCGATTTATTAGATATCGCTGTTAGTCTGGAAATCATTCAAAAAAGCGGCTCGTGGTATGCCTACCAAGGAGAGCGTTTAGGACAAGGCCGGGAAAATGCCAAGGATTATATCAAAGATCATCCTGAATTTATGGCTTTGATAGAAAGCAAAATTCGTGAAGGCAGAAAGGATAATACTGTTGTCGGCAACCCTGCAGAGGAAGCTTGACAGCCGTAGGTAAACTAACTAATATTTATATATGGCTCTGGTTAGAAGTCTTACCTGAAAGCTTGACCATATAGACTGCTTTTTATATAGATCTTGTCCGTTTGGCAAATAAGAAACTTCAGTTTTGCGATAAATGGCAGAAGGCCACGACGTATTAGCTTGTCTGTTAAGGTTAAAGTAAGTATTTGTTATAAAGCTTACCATTATAATAAACGGGGGATAAGTGTGGGTTAACCTATTCTTATTTGGATTTATAGTGGTGTTGTTATAATAATTGCAGGTAGAATAGGCTTCTTTAGGAACCGAGCAATGCTCGGTTTTTTATTTTCCAGGCTTAGGTATTTCTTATAGGGCAGCACCCTAGTAAAAAATCTGAATTATGTGGTATATTGCGGTAAATTCATAATAAGGAGCTGATAAAGATAGATATAGTTAGTTTTGCTATAATTACCCTTTCTTTGGCTGTAG
>CAYRCG010000110.1:0-6900 GCA_964422685.1 uncultured Syntrophomonas sp.
ATATTCCTATCGCGCCGCCCCACGTCACTCCGAGCCTGGCGAGGAATCTCCCCCCCGCAAAGCATATTACCCTAGGGAAGATTGCCACGTCGCTTCGCTCCTCGCAATGACAGGGGCGTTAGACATTCCAAGCCGCTCACACGCCTCACGCCTAGGGGAAGATTGCCACGTTGCTTCGCTCCTCGCAATGATGGGGGCGTTAGATATTCCAAGCTCAGTACTGCCATACCGTTCGCGGCTTCTTTAATAATACCATAGAAAAACCGGATTCTTACTATATAACGCCCCTTTTAAACATTTATCATATAGCAAAAAAGGAAGGTAAACCCAGGCAAAAATGGGACTATTAAATCGGGCATATTTAATTGTAGTATTCTGTTCCTTGCTGTATAATGTTAAGCGTAAATTAGTATCTTAGCTCTTGCTAAATAACGTTAAGCGTAATCAACTCCGACTCATACCGGCCTAAGGCAGCAGCTATGGCGTTTGAGCGATTGGGTATAGGGGGAAACATCTATGCCTCCCGTTTGGAAAGGAGTGATATTGGCTGTTGCTTAATAACACCCCTGGTTTGGGGTGATTATTTTTTTCGGAGGTGTTATAGTGGTTGATCACAAGAAAATAGTGGACAAGCTTAAGGAATTATTCCCTCAGGGGAAAATCACCTGCACCGAAGCGCGTGCGCTGGCTCAGGAGCTGGACGTGGAACCCCAGGATATAGGGGAGGCCTGTGATGAAGCCGGACTTAAAATATGCGGTTGTGAACTAGGCTGCTTTTAGGCGGGACGAGCTTTTTCCTCCGCAGAGAGGTGGAAGATTATGCTAGATAAGCACGGACGGAAAATAAACTATATGCGGATTTCCCTTACTGATAGATGTAATCTTCGCTGTCGTTATTGCATGCCTGAGACCGGTATCGAGAACCTGAGCCATAATACTATATTAAGCCTAGAGGAGATAGGCAGGTTGGTACGGATAGCAAGCGGGTTAGGCATACAAAAAATACGACTTACCGGGGGGGAACCGCTGGTGCGTAGGAATATACCCCAATTATTAAACTATATTACTGAAAACCCGGGCATAGACGACATTGCTTTGACTACCAACGGGATGCTATTTGCCGCCCAGGCGGAAGAACTCAAGGCAGCGGGGTTAAACCGGGTTAATTTCAGCCTGGATAGCATGGTCCCGGAAAAATTCAAATATATTACCCGCCTAGGGGATCTATCCAAGGTGAAAGAGGCTATTTTTAAGGCCCTGGAACTTGGTATGCACCCGGTAAAAATTAATACCGTTGTAATACGAGGATTTAATGATGATGAAATACTTGATTTCGCGGAGCTAGCCCGAAAATACCCTTTTCATATACGCTTTATTGAATTTATGCCGGTCGGCGATTTGTTGTACTGGAAGAAAGAGCGGATGATGACCTCGCAGGATATAAAAACCTATATTGAGGAAAGCTATACTTTGACCCCACATAAAGAAGTCTTAGGCAACGGACCGGCCCGCTATTATAGCATAGAAGGCGGGGAGGGTTCCCTGGGTTTTATCAGCCCTATGAGCAACCATTTTTGTGGCGAATGTAATCGCATCCGTTTGACGGCGGAAGGCGGCCTGAGGGGTTGTCTTTACGATAAGCGGGAGGTTAATCTAAGAACGGCCTTGAAAAGTGGTTCTAGTGATGAAGAGATTAAAGAACTCTTTATCTGGGCCATTAAAGCTAAGCCAGCACGACATAATATGAATAGTGGCTGGGGAGAGGAAAATAAGCGCAAGATGTATCAAATCGGAGGTTAGGGATGGATTTTACTCATATTAATGAACAGGGATACGCCCGGATGGTGGATGTTAGCGGTAAAAACGACAGTGAACGGCTGGCTATTGCCCAGGCGATTGTAAAGATGCAACCGGAAACCATGAGAAGAATAAGGGATGGTGCTATCAAAAAGGGCGATGTTTTGGGGGTGGCTCAAATAGCCGGTATTATGGGAGCCAAACAGACATCGGCTCTTATACCTATGTGCCATCCCTTGAACCTTTCTTCAGTTGATATAGGTTTTACCTTTGATGAAAATAATGCCAGTATTATTATTGAAGCCGAGGTGAAAACCACCGGTAAAACCGGGGTGGAAATGGAAGCTATAACCGCAGTTGCGGTTGCGGCTTTGACCATCTATGATATGGGAAAAGCGGTGGATCGATGGATGGAAATTACCGGTATCAAGCTGTTGGAAAAGAGCGGCGGAAAAAGCGGGCATCTTATACGAGATTAGTCTTCCGTAATAGTTACCTTTTTGAAAGGGGTTATATCAATGTCGAAGGGAAAGCTTCATTCCATATCCATAAGCCCGGAAAGGGGCCAGCTTAAAACAGAGGTAGAGCAGGCGCTCCTAATTGAAAATTGCGGTATCGAAAATGACGGCCATGCAGGGGAATGGGGCCGCCAGGTTACCTGCCTTAGCCTTTCCAGCGTAATAAAAGCAAAAAAAGAATACAATCTAGAGATCGGGCCGGGAGCGTTTGCGGAAAACCTATTGATTGAAGGATTAGACCTTCAGGGGTTGGGTGTTGGGGGAAAATTGAAAATTGGTGATGCTGCCGTGTTGCAGGTATCTCAAATCGGCAAAGAAGATCATCCTAGCGTTGTTACCCGAACCCTAGGGGTATCATTGCTCCCCTACGAGGGTTTATTCTGTAAGGTTATACAGGGGGGGATGATTAAAAAGGATGATCCGGTGGAACTGCTGTAATAGCTTGGCAAACTAATAACATCAGCCGGTGGAAGCTTTTTCGGGGCTGTTACTGTGAGGTGATTAACAAGGTGTATCGAGTGGGGATACTGACGATTAGCGATAAAGGTGCCCGGGGGGAGAGGGAGGATCGCAGTGGCCAACAGATAAAAGAACTACTCGGTTCTGGATATCAGTTTGAATACTATAATGTGGTGCCGGATGAGAAAGAAGAAATAGTTAAGGAACTAATATATGCCTGTGATACGCTTGCTCTCAATCTATTGCTTACTTCCGGGGGTACGGGCTTTTCTGACCGAGATATTACTCCCGATGCGACCCTGCAAGTTATTGACAAGATGGTGCCGGGTATACCGGAGGCGATGCGTCTATATGGTATGCAAAAAACTCCCAAAGCTATGTTATCAAGGGCGATAGCGGGTATCAGGGGTCGAAGTTTAATTATAAATTTGCCGGGAAGTGTAAAAGGGGTTAGGGAATCTTTGGAGGCTATATTACCGGCTCTCGACCATGCTTTGGACATTCTATTAGGTTCAGCGGCTGATTGCGGCCAAGGTTAAATTAGGTTAGTTATTTTAAAAAAAGCTGTTATTTAGAGGTATAAAAAGAAAAAGACAGTAGCATAATATTAATCGAGAATATTGGGCGGATTTGGTCGGTTACTTCATTTGAATACTTGACGAGTCTTGCCTAATATTATTAATGGATGTTAGCACTCACAATCATCGAGTGCTAACAACAAAGAAACAAATGAAGGAGGTATACCCTTGAAGATTCAACCCTTAGGAGATCGTATAGTGGTAAAAGTAGCCGAAGTATCCGCGGAGAAGACCAAAAGTGGATTATATGTACCGGATACCGCTAAGGAAAAACCTCAGGAAGGTGAAGTTCTGGCAGTTGGTCCCGGAGCCCTCAATGACAAAGGTGAAAGAATGCCTATGGATGTGGCGGCAGGAGATAAAGTAATTTTCTCCAAATACGGCGGAACCGAGATTAAAATTGACGGAGAAGAATATCTGGTAATGTCGCAAAGAGATATCCTGGCAAAAATAAACTAAAAGGAGGATACATAGATGTTATCCAAAGAATTAAAGTTTGGCGAAGATGCAAGAAGGTCATTGGAAAAAGGGGTAGATACCCTAGCCAATGCTGTAAAAATCACCTTAGGGCCCAAGGGCAGGAATGTAGTTCTAGACCGTAAATTTGGTTCTCCTACCATCACTAACGATGGTGTTACTATAGCCCGGGACATTGATCTCAAGGATCCCTGGGAAAACCTAGGCTGCCAGCTAGTCAAAGAAGTTGCCATCAAAACTAATGATATCGCCGGTGACGGTACTACTACAGCTACTTTGTTAGCCCAAGCCATGATTAAAGAGGGCCTAAAGAATGTTGCCGCAGGTGCCAATCCCATGATTATGCGCAGAGGTATAGAAAAAGCGGTAGCGGTGATAGTCGATGAAATCAAAGCGCTAAGCAAACCGGTCGAATCGAGAGACTCTATCGCCCAGGTAGCGGCTATATCCGCCGATGACCCGGAAATCGGTCAACTGATAGCGGATGCTATGGAAAAAGTGGGCCGGGATGGGGTAATTACCGTTGAGGAATCGCAATCCGTAGGGACTTCCCTAGAGGTTGTGGAAGGTATGAACTTCGATCGCGGTTATATATCCCCTTATATGATTACCAACACAGAAAAAATGGAAGCTGTATTGGAAGAACCTTATATTCTGATCAGCGATCGGAAAATTTCAGCCATTGGTGAAGTTTTGCCGGTTTTAGAAAAAGTAGTACAGACCGGAAAACCCATGCTCCTGATTGCTGAGGACATAGAAGGGGAAGCACTGGCTACTTTGGTAGTTAACAAATTACGTGGAACCTTCAATTGTGTAGCGGTAAAATCTCCAGCTTTCGGGGAAAGAAGAAAAGCCATGCTGGAAGATATAGCTATCCTTACCAACGGCCAGGTAGCTTCCGAGGAACTCGGTATAAAAATGGAGAATATCACCCTGGATATGCTGGGCAAAGCCCGTCAGATAGTAGTAAAGAAGGATGAAACCATCATCGTTGACGGAGCCGGTTCCGAGCAGGATATCCGTGATCGCAGCGCTAATATAAAGAAACAGCTAGAAGACACCGAATCAGAATATGACCGGGAGAAACTGCAGGAAAGATTAGCCAAGCTTTCAGGCGGAGTTGCCGTTATTCAGGTAGGTGCCGCGACGGAAACCGAGCTTAAGGAAAGAAAGCATCGTATCGAGGATGCATTGGCTGCCACCAAAGCCGCAGTTGAGGAAGGAATCGTTTCTGGTGGGGGAGTAGCCCTATTAAACGCCGTCAAGGCCGTTGATAAGATCGGGGTTGATGGTGATGAATTAACCGGCGTAAACCTAGTTAAGAAAGCTATGGAAGAGCCCTTGCGCCAGATTGCCAACAATGCCGGTATTGAGGGTTCCGTCGTGGTCGAAAAGGTTAAGGAGGCGGATATCGGAATCGGCTATAATGCCTTAACCGGAGCCTATGAGAATATGTTTGCAGCCGGTATTATCGACCCAGCTAAAGTTACCCGCTCGGCGGTGCAGAATGCAGCCAGTATTTCCGGTATGGTGCTTACTACCGAAGCAGTTGTAAGCGAAATCCCCGGCGAGGACGAAATGAAAGGCATGGGAGGCGCCGGTGGCATGGGCGGCATGGGCGGAATGGGCGGCATGATGTAGCCCCTATCCCCTAGCTGCTAAATAAAAATGAATGAAAATAGCCGGCCTTTATTTTAAAAAGGCCGGCTGTTTTTTTACTACTGGGCGGAAACGGAGATTGTCCTTCATTGCACCGCGGCAAACTCATTTAAAATCCGTTCGAAAATGTCCGCCACCGGCAGGATTTCTTTGATCTTAAAAACATTTTGTCCGGCGAAAACTACGCCTTCGTCTACCAGCCCTTCGCGGGCATTATTTAAAGCCTGAAGGATACAATAATCCGCCGAGCAATTCTTCAGGCAAGCATCACAATCATCAGGTTCGGGCGCATCGTCTGCGGCTAGCAGTTGGGTGAATTTGTTGCGCAGAGCCCGTCCAGGCATACCTACCGGGCTATTTATGATAATTATATCCTCTTCTTGGGCTTCGAGGTAAAGCCGCTTATATTCTTCGGCCACCGAGCATTCCTCGCTTAGGACAAAGCGGGTCCCCATCTGAATTCCACTAGCTCCGAGTTTAACCATTTCCGCCATGCCTTGACCATCAATTATGCCTCCGGCGGCAACCACCGGAATATTCACCGCAGCAACTATTTCCGGCAGTATCTCCTTTATAGAATGTTCCGTCCCCAAGTGCCCGCCGGCCTCCGAGCCTTCGGCAATTACTGCCGGGGCACCGGACTTCTCAGCCAGACGCGCGGCTTTGGCAGATGAGACGATAGGCACCACGACTGTGCCGGAATCTTTTACCCAGCGAAAAATATCCCGGGAAAAACCGGCCCCGGTAAAAATAATATCTATTTTTTCATCTAGGGCAGTTTTCACTAGTTCGGCAAACTGGCGGGCGGCAAACATTATGTTCACACCTAGTATTCCCCCTTCCGCCTGGCTGCGGGCCTGGCGTATTTCTTCCCTTAATTCCTTAAGGCAAATGCCGGTGGCGCCGATAACTCCTATACCTCCGGCCCTTGCTACTGCCGCGGCCAAGGAAGAGGTAGACACGCGAACTGACATACCGCCTTGGATTATAGGAAAGCGGGGAATATATCTGCCAATTTTAAGTGTGGGCAATTGCAAAATCTGATCCCTCCTGCATATTTATGAAAATAATAACATATTTTATAGTTTTTCCTTTTAATATCATGTCTAGTCTATTATAATTGATTCATGTTTACAATTGAAGCATAATATGGGGGACGCTGCAATTGTCTGACAATTGCGAAAACTCTTGACATTTTTCCGCTATCTTGCTTTAATAATCTATGCACTGGGTTTATACAAAATTGTGCACAAGGAAACCGGAAAACGGAAGGCGGAAGGCGGAAGGCTAACGACCTTGCCTAGCCGCAATACCGGTGGAAATAAGCCCTTCATCGCGGATAGCGCAGCGCGCCCCCGTCATTGCGAGGAGCGCAGCGACGTGGCAATCTTCCCTAGGCGTGAGGCGTGAGG
>CAYRCG010000111.1:0-6813 GCA_964422685.1 uncultured Syntrophomonas sp.
AAACCGTAATATCCCGAAAGAGCGATGCGCATAATCTACTCCCTTTTTTGAACAAGGTGGTTGAATAAAGGAGTTAACGGTAATGGGCGACAATTAATCAATCGCTGATCAACCGTTAAATACCTAGTTCATTATAGATTTATTGCCGGTCGCTGGCAAGATAGCTGAAAGTTTTATATGAGGGGCGCGTATATTTAAAATGAGGGGTGGGGGGAGGATTGCCACGTCGCTACGCTCCTCGCAATGACGGGGTGGTCGCTGCGCCCCTCGCAATGACAAGGGCAGCATTATTATTCGTTTACCGTGGTGCAACTCTGCTGCATAGGAATTCCGAGCGCAGCCCCATTGTCATTGCTATGAAAGGGGTTTTAGACGCAGATTTACGCTGACCCTTCGGGCGCTGATGGACACTGATAATATCTCAACCATTAAACAGCGGATGCCCTGACCCTTTTCGTTTACCGTGGTGCACGTAGTGCGTGAAAATTCCGAGCTTGCGAGGAATCTCTATATCCTATAAAAAATCAGCGCAAATCAGCAAAATCAGCGCAAATCAGCGTCTAAAAAAAGCGCCAAAAAACTTGTCGTACCCGGGACTTATAATTTACTCATGGGGAAAACACTTTATAGCTATAGGATTCAACAGCGTTCCCCCCTTAACTTCCCATATAGACAAGCCTAGGGAGCGGTGTTAGAATGAACCTAATGTTGGAGATGGGGGTTTGTAAAATAATGTCGGCGTTTGGGCATATAATTGTGTTGCTATCAGCCTTCCTTATAGCTTATCTATCGATGCCCGTAGTTATTAAAGCAGCCTATAAAATCGGGGCTATAGACCGACCGGAGCAACGGAAGGTCCATAATGCCAATATGCCCCGCCTGGGCGGAATGGCGATATTCCTGGCTTTCATTTTTCCTATGGTAATTATGCAGAAGTATTCCGGCCCCTACCTGGGCATTATCCTGGGAGCTGCTATAGTATTTTTAACCGGTTTATTGGATGATATATTTCAGCTTTCCGCCGGGGTTAAGTTAATCGGACAATCTTTGGCTGCCGCCGTGGCTATATATTTCGGCGTTATGGTGCAATTCCTCACCAACCCCTTCGACGGATTGCTGGCCCTGGGTTATTTCAGCATTCCCCTGACCTTTATATGGATAGTAGGCATAAGTAATGCCATAAACCTTATAGATGGCCTGGATGGTTTGGCTGCCGGAGTATCCGCCATCGCCGCTGTTACCATGGGCGTCGTTTCCCTCTTGCAAGGGCAGACAGAAGTAGCCCTGGTGGCTTTTTTGCTGCTGGCGGCTATCTTGGGATTCCTCCCCTATAACTTCAACCCGGCCCGTACCTTTATGGGTGATTGCGGCTCTAATCTCTTAGGATTTATATTAGCTTGCCTGGCTATCCTAGGTACAGCCAAAAGCGCCACCATTATATCCCTTTTACTGCCCATAGTAATCCTGGGCATCCCCATATTCGACACCTTTTTCGCCATAATCCGCCGCATAAATAAGCGGACTCATATTTTTAAACCGGATAAAGAGCACCTGCACCATTGCCTGATGGCAATGGGCATGAGCCATCGCAACTGTGTTCTCACCATCTACGCTATTAGCGGCTTTTTCGGCCTGGTGGCGATAGGGTTCAGTTTTATAAATAGCCCTAAGGCCAGCCTTCTCCTTGCCTTGTTGCTGATACTGGTAGTATTGGGAGCTAGTAAAATCGGCATGTTCAGCGGCAGCAGCGCCCGTTTAACCCGCCAGGTAATGGAGGCCCAATCCGCTGCCAAGATGGGCGAACATATATGATAAACTTGCCGGCCAGTGGAACAAAATGCGACAATATTGGCGTCTAAGAAGAAGGGGAAGGGTGGAATGTTGGAAAGGGCGGGGGATGCCTCGATCGTACTAACAGTCCAAGCTGGGATTGACCCGGCGTCATGTCATTGCGAGGAGCGTAGCGACGTGGCAATCTTAAGTCCTTATTCATAGCAATGACAATGGGTGCTCGGGAATATCGGTCATTTGAACCGCAATTAAACAATCATTTAAATCGTTAAACAAAAGTGTAGGGGTCAGGGGAGTAGGAAGAATGACCAAGGCGAAATCCTATTTAAAATACATCTTCATAGCCGGGATCATCTTTGGCATATTTTTCGGCGTGGGCTCCGCTCTCAGCCATATCTTCTATGCGGAGCGTAATGGTGGCCCCGATACGGCGACGGAGCAGGAAGGAATAGACCCCCTAGGTAAGCGCCAAGACGGGAAAAGAACCAAAATCCTCCTTTTGGGGGTAGACGCTCGCCCCGGGGAAAAGAATGCCCGTTCTGATACCATGATACTGCTGACTATCGATCCCCAGTTGGACAAGGCAGCCGTCGTTTCCATTCCCCGCGACACCAAGATAGAGCTTCAAGGCGGAGGGACAGAAAAGATCTGTGCCGTTAATTACCTGGGAGGGCCAAAAGGCGCGGTAGAAGCGGTGGAAAAGCTCATGGACACTAAGATAGACCATTATGTGGAAATGGATTTCAATGGTTTTAAGGAAATAGTAGATATCTTAGGCGGGGTAACCCTGAACGTCCCCCAGCGCATGTATAAGCCAACAGAGGACATAGACCTCTACCCGGGAACACAAAAGCTAAATGGCAGACAAGCCTTAGCCTTTGTTCGTTTCCGCGACTATATTACGGGAGATATACAGCGGACTGCGGCTCAGCAGGAATTCCTCAAAGCCCTAGCCGGGGAAATGTTGAAACCCAAAACCTTGACCAAACTTCCCAGCCTTTTGCGGCAGTTGGACAAATCGGTCGATACTAATCTTAAGAAAAGCGACATCTTGCGCCTGGCCAGTTGGGCTCCTGGCTTCAGCAGCGATTCTATCATTAGCCAGACGTTGCCCGGTTATTTCTATGATGAACGTGATGAATACGGTCATCTCATCTGCAGTTATTGGATAGCCGATAAGAAAAGCCTGCCCAAACTCCTGGATAACATGCTGGCCGGAGAAACCGTAGCGGTAGTTCAAGGCGTAACCAGCAACCAAAGGAAGGTAGCAGCGACCAAAGGCAATAAGGAGGAGGAAGAGGGCGAGGACAGTGAAGAGGGCAACAATAGCGATGGGACAAAATATAGGGATAGAGATATAGAACGCTCCCAACTGCCCAGTCCCGGCCACGGGGAAGATCGCGTACTGGTTCAATCCTATAGTGGCAGCCCGGGTATTTCCTATCCGACTTCGGATGCTTCCGGACCGGCAGGATACATTTGATAACGGGGGACGAAGGACGGAAAGCGGAAGGCGGATATCAGAAGTCGGAAGTCAGTAGTCAGAAGTCAGAAGACAGAGATAGTAAGCGGGAGCGGGAAGGAAGAGAAAGCGGAAGGCGGGGGATACCCGGGAAATGCGGGGGTCATTCGCCCAGAAAATTTTGCGGCAAACTATTAGGCGGGTATTGCCACTATAAAAGAGGTACATAGCATGAAAAAAGCTTTACATATTATCATCTATACTTTAGTATTCAGCCTATTTTTGGCCCTGGCTTGGGTCTTACCTGCCTCGGCGGCAACGGGGGTGATCAAGGGCAGTGTGGTCAATGTGCGCCAAGGCCCGGACACTACTTATGAAATTGCCGGTACCCTGTACCAAAACGCCGAGGTAAACATATTAGATAGCCGGGATGGCTGGAAGAAGGTGCAGTTGGGCAATCTAACCGGCTGGGTAGCCGAATCCCTCCTAGAATTTAAAAAGGAAGAAATGCGGCTAGAGGTTATCGCCGAAAAGGCCAACCTCCGTTCCGGCCCTTCTACCACTCATTCCCAATTGGGACAGTTAAATAAAGGCGACCGTCTGGTATTATTGGATGTAGAAGGGGAATGGTATAAAGTTCAGGCCTCTGACGGACGGACCGCCTATATAGCTGCTTTTCTAGTGGGACCCGCCACCCCGGCGGTTAATACGGGCGCCCCGGCTGATAGCCCTAACCCGCCAGCCGCGACGGCGAATGCTACCCCCTTTCCTGCTACCGCAATTAGCAAAGCGGTAGAAGTCATTTCCGGCCCTATAAATATACGCAGCGGTCCGGGAGAAAGCTATGCGAAAATAGGCAGTATCGATGAAAAAATCGCCTACCCCCTTTTAAACCAGGAAGGGGAATGGTATAAGATTAGACTCACTAACGGCAGTGAAGCCTATGTAGCCGGTTGGCTGGTACGGGAGAAAAACTTGGCCCCTGATAGCCTAGCTCCGGCAATACCGGCTACCGCCGGCACCGCTATCGGCGGGCCGGTAGCCTATGATGCTGCCCCCCGGGTATTCCTGGATGGGAGGGCGTTGGTTTTTGACGTACCCCCTATTATAGAAAATGACCGCACCCTCGTTCCCTTGCGGGCTATTTTCGAAGCCCTAGGGGCTGCGGTAGATTGGGACGGTGCCAGCCGCACCGTTACTTCGCGTAAGGGCAGTACAACTGTGATACTCAGCATAGGTTCCTTCACCCCGACCGTTAACGGGCAGGTCAGGCAGTTGGATACAGCGGCTAAGATAGTAGGTGACCGCACTTTAGCCCCCTTGCGTTTTGTGGGGGAGGCCTTCGGCAGCACAGTGGGCTGGGAGGAAAGTACCCGGATAGTCACTATCACCAGCCCTCCGCCCCCGGCTCCCGTCACCCCGCCGACGGCGCCTAGCGACAAGAAAGCTGTAGCCGTAACTGTAAATAAGGAAATTATTAACCTGCGCAGTGGACCCTCCATCGGCCATGCCCAGATTGACCAGGCCCGTTCCGGTGAAAGGCTGCAGGTTCTGGCTGCCCAGGATGGTTGGTACCAGGTTAGCCGCGGCGGAAGAATAGCCTGGGTATCAGGGGAAGTAGTAGAAGTAGCTTGGCAGGAAAATGAACCACTGCCTGAAGACAAACCTGCAACAAGTTCCCCCCCTCTTCCCGGGGATTTGCCGGGCGAGCTGCCCCCCTCCGCATCACCGGAAAATATCCGCATATTAGCCGGCAAGGATGAAACCGGCCTGAAGATAATTATAGGCTCGGGAGTGGATTTAAAAGGCCGTCTAGAGGAAAGCGGCAACAATCTGCGCTACCATTTCAGTAACCGCCGCATAGAGGGCAATACTATTATCCGCGAAAATATAGCCGGGGAAATCCTGGAGGTCAAAGCTGAACAGCAGGGCGAAGATGCCGTTATTTATATCAGCATACCATCCGGCCTGCATTACCGTAGCGCTAGCGAAGATGGGGGAAAAAAAGAAACTATCACTATCAGCAACTACATTACCGGGCTGGAAAGGAAAACCTTTGGCAGCAAAGGAGAAAGGATTATTCTAAAAACCGTTCTGCCCTTAGATTATAGCTATGAACAACAAGGTAATCGGATGCGGGTTGAATTTCCTTTCCTGCTAAAAGGGCAAGCCCAGTCCAGTTATAGCTTCGCCAGCCCGTTGATACAGGACTTGCGTTTGCAAGAAGGCCAAGTAAACGGGACTGAGGGTATGATTCTTACCATCGATACTAAAAATCCGGCTAAATTCGCTTTCGGCAGGAGTGCCGAAGGTAACCAACTCCACATTCTTTTCGTGGATCAGAGCGAAATAAAGACGCTGGGCTCCGCTATAGTCATCGACCCAGGGCATGGAGGTAAAGAAACCGGGGCTATCGGTGGCCGCTGCAATCTCCAGGAGAAGATACCTAACCTGGATATAAGCCTGAAGGTGGCGAATATCTTGCGGCAGCGGGGAATGGAGGTAGTGCTCACTAGGGATGATGATTCCTATGTTTCTTTGCAGGAAAGAGCCGATATAGCTAATCTCTATAATGCCCGGCTCTTTGTCTCCATACACAATAACAGCAGTGCCAACAACCCGGTGGCCCAGGGCAGCGAAACCCATTATTATGCCCCTTTGGACAACCCTGACCTTTTCATGCAAAGTGCGGAAAGACGCCGCCTGGCTACTTGTATACAGGAACAATTAGCGAGCAAACTCCGCCGGGCAGACCGCGGGGTAAAAACCGGAGCGAATTCAAACTTCTCGGTTTTGCGGAATACCCAGATGCCTTCCGCCTTAGTGGAAATAGTTTTTATCAGCTACCCCGAGGAAGAACAGCTCCTGCAGCAGGACTATTTCCGCGGCTTGGCCGCTGAGGCCATAGCTGACGGCATCTTACAGTACTGCGGCGGCGGCTCGGATATAAGGCTATAATGGGGAAGGTTGGAAGGTTGGAAGGTTGGAAGGGGACGCCGCGCCCGGAATTTTCCCCCGGCAAAGCAATTACCGGGGGGAAGATTGTACCTTTGCTTCTCTCCTCATAATGACAACCTGCATTTCTTGTAGCCCTTGTGTCATATCGAGCCCTTTTCTTATGTCATTGCTATGAAAGAGGTTTTTAGGCGCAGGCTTTAGCTGATCCTTCGGGCGCTGATGGACGCTGATGATATCTCAACCATTAAATAGCGGATGCCCCGACCCTTTTCGTTTACCGTGGTGCACATAGTGCGTGAAAATTCCGAGCTTGCGAGGAATCTTTCCCCGGTAACATGAACCCGGTAAAGGGGCTTACAGTAAAGAAATCAGCCCCAGGCTGGCGGCACTCACTAAGAGAGCGGCGACTAAAACCCCGGCAGAAATAGACCATAAGGAAGACCAGAAAGGCAAACGCAGGAAGCTAGCTGCCAAGGCGCCGGTCCAAGCTCCGGTCCCGGGCAGGGGAATAGCCACAAAAATCATCAGGCCCAGCCAGCCCCAACGCCTAATCTTGCGATGCAGCACCCCCGCCCCCTTATGCCCCTTAAGCTCTATCCACT
>CAYRCG010000112.1:0-6700 GCA_964422685.1 uncultured Syntrophomonas sp.
ACTTTAAAACGATCAAAAAATGCCACTTTCCTTACCTCATCCCCTGAATATTTTATCCCGCCAGTTCCTCTGCCGCGAAGGCATTTAAGGTCAGAACAGCCGAAACCCCTTCTTCCGGCATGGTTATGCCATAGATGTTCTCACCCGATGCTATGGTTGCCTGGCGGTGAGTAATCACAATAAACTGGAGATCTCGGGACATAGTCGTGATGAATCCGGTGAAACGCTGCAGATTAACTTCATCTAATGACGCATCTATTTCATCCAGTACACAAAAGGGAACCGGCCTTAGCCTAAGCAACGAGAAAATGAAAGCTATGCAGGTTAATGCCCTTTCCCCACCCGATAATAGGTTTAGTGATTGGTTTCTTTTTCCCGGCATTTTTACCTCGATATCTACCCCTGCATCTAGGCGTCCCTCCCCGGTTTCCATTTGTAAACTGGCCTCGCCCCCGCCGAATATCTCCCTGAAGGTATTTTTAAAACTTTCATTAGCTAGGGATAAGAAGCGGGAGAATTCCTTAAGCATCAACCTTTCCGTTTTTTGCAAAAGCTCTTCCAAGGAATCACGAGCGGAAGTTAAATCATCGTATTGCTCCTTAATAAAATCATAACGAGCACTGACTTCCTCGTATTCCTGAATAGAATCCAGGTCTACCGAAGCGATAGCCTCTAATTGCTGCTCCAATACCGCCATCCTCATCCGGATTTCCTTCACGGCAGTTGGGGACAAGGTTTCCTCGGCTGGTAAGATGTTTTCCCCGGGATATTTATCCTGCCAGCGTTGGTTTAGCCCCTCCCACTCTACTTCCAGGCGGGCGGCAGCTAGTTCCATATTCCTGATTGCAGTTTCAAGGCGAACGATAACTTCCCGGGCGGGAATTAGTTCCTGACGATATTTTTCAATCAGGTGACGGTTTTCCTCAGCCTTTTCCTGCATTTTACCGCTTTCTGAGGATAAGCGGTTCAAGTCTTCTGTCTCTCTTTCGAGTTCTAGCCCGACCTGCGCCATTCGGTTATTTTCCCGTTCGATTTCCGCCCGTAAAGACCGGGCTAATTGAAGGGAATCATCCAGGGATTGCTGGTAAGATGCTTTTAATTCCTCAAACTGGGAAAGGTTCTTCTCTATTTTCTCTAGTTCCCGTTGCTTCATTTCCCATTGTTTTTGGTAAGATAACAAACGTTCCTGATATACTTCGTAATCGCGGCTTATAATCTCCCTTTGCTCTTTGAAACTTTCCAAATCCGTCATAAGTTCTTGGTTTTCCCGGCTTATTTCCCCCAGCTTTTGCTGCCATGATGCGCTTACCCTTTCAATTTCCGCAGCTTCCTCATCTAGTTGGGCAAGTTGCAATAAATGAGCATTGCGTGCCTTTTCATTTCCCTGCAGTTCCTGGGTCAAATCCGCTTTCTGCTTTACTATCATATCACAACGGAATTCGTTTTCCAGCAAGTCGTTTCGTGCCTGAGAAAGGCTCTGTTCCACTTCTTGCCAGCGGGTTCTAAGCCCTGCTTGTTCCTCGCGCATTTCCTCGCGCAATCGCTCGTTATCTTGTTGTTGCAGGGAAAGTTTCTTTTCCTCCGCGCGCCGTTGCAAGGGGGTTAAGACTGAAGATGCCTTTTTGCCCCCGGTTATAGCCCCGCTCACATTTATCAACTCACCGTCCAGACTAACAATGCGGCACGGCAAGTTAGCTTCTTTGAATATCCGGATGCCCCGGCCCAGGTCCTCCACCAGCAGAACTCGTCCCAAAAGATATTCCACCGCCGGCGCAAACCTTTTATCGTAATGGAGCAAACGGGACGCCAAGCCCACAACCCCATCCCGCGCCAAGGTTTTTCTCAGCATAGCTTCCGGCAAGGGTCTTATCTTTAAAACATCCAAGGGTAAAAAGGTAGCCCTCCCTAACTCCCGAATCTTAAGGCAGTCAATCGCCTCCCGCGCTTCCAGTTCACTTTTCACCACTATATTTTGCAAGGCATTCCCGGCGGCTACATCAATAGCTAACTCCAAGCCTGCCGGTACCTCTAATATTTCCCCGAGCAATCCCATAATTCCCCTTAGTCTGCCGCTTTTAGCCTGGCCCATGATGAATTTCACCGCCGGGGAGTAGCCGCTCATATTTCTTTGTAATTCTTTTATAGCCAGCAGCCGATTATTTATCTCTATAGAGTGCCGGTTTAGTTCCTGATAACTCCTATCAAGGTTTTGTATGGTCGCAGCCATTTCATCTTTTTCCCGCTCCAATTTTTCCAGGATTGTTTGCTTATGGCCGGTTTCCTCTTGCAGAACCTTAATTTCCCTATCGTATTGCTGGTAATCCTTCCATCCTTTTGCCAGTCTAGCAGCCAATTCATCGATATGTATCTTTAGCCTCGCTCTTTTCTCTCCTATCCTACTAAGCGATTCTGCCTTGTCAGCCAATTCGTTTTTAAGTTGGCTTTCCTGTTTTATTCTATCAAAAACGCGGGCCTTTTTATCATCAAAGTCTCCTTGATAATCGGAAATAATCCTATCCATCTTCTGGACTTCATCCCTTAGCTCTTTAAACTCTTTCTGCCTTTGGGACATATTCTGCTGTTCTTCATCATAATCACGGGAACAAATATCCAGGTCCCTCTGGATGTTTTCCAGCAAAAGCATCTGCTTTTTTTCATCTGCTGCCGCATCATCTATCCTTTTGTAGTTGTTGTTGTTTCTTTCCTCCCCCAACCTGATTTCGCCCTGCAGTAAATTCAGCCGGGATTCCAACCGGTGGCGTTTCTCTCCTAGTTCACCCAGGTAATGCTGGAGCCGGGAAAGACCTTCCTCCTCCTCCCCCAGCTTCGCTTCCAATGAAGCTACTAGCTCGGAATGCTCCTTAATTTCCTCCTCTTTTCTGGTCAGTTCGTCGGTTTTACGCTGCCAATCCCTTTTTGCTTTGGCTAGTTCAAAAGCCAAAACGGTTCTATCTAACCCCTGATATTCGCCATTTAATGCTTTATATAGCCGGGCTTTTTCCGCCTTCTTGCCCAATTCTTGCCGGCGTAAATCTAGTTCCTCCAATATATCGCCTAAGCGCAACAAATCGTTGCTGCTATTATTAATCCGTTTCTTGACTTCATCCCTTTGCTGGCGATATTTTATTACCCCGGCTGCTTCCTCTAACATCAACCTGCGATCCAAGCCCTGTCCGTTTAGGACTTCCTCTAATTCCCCCTGGCTGATTACCGCATAACCCTGTTTGCCTAGTCCGCTTCCGCTGAGCAACTCCGAAATATCCTTCAGGCGCACCCGCGATTTGTTCAGATAAAATTCGCTTTCCCCGGAGCGGTGGACTTTACGTCCCAGGGTAATTTCGCTAAAATCCAAGGGTAAACTGCAGTCACTATTATCAATGAGCAATTCAACGGAAGCCATTCCCAGGGCCCTTTTCTTATCACTGCCGTTAAATATTACATCTTCGCCTTTTTGTCCCCGCAACTGACGTATGCTGGTTTCACCCAGAACCCAGCGTATGGCATCGACGATATTGCTTTTTCCACAGCCATTAGGACCGACCACCATATTCAGCCCCGGGTTAAGTTGCAACTCCGTATTATCGGCAAAGGACTTGAAACCCTTTATTTCCAGCCTTTTTAGATACAAGCCTTTCCCTCCTTAATTTTCCGTCAATAGGGCGATGTTCATTGCCATCTCCATAATATACCATTTACCGCTTTCGGGTAAAGCCCTTTGGGGTGAGGGGTTATTGCAGCTAACCCAAATATATCGCCCGCAGCTTCCTTAATAAGGGAGCATAAGTTGTACCCGAAGGGTGATTAAAGCTGATATTATTCCGAAAAATCATACGTGCAGCGAAAATCTGCGTCAAAAACGGCTCTACTCCCCTCACGCCTCACGCCTCACGCCTCACGCCCCGAAGGGGAGATTGCCACGTCGCTACGCTCCTCGCAATGACAATTAACCTGCCGTTCCGTATACGGCCCGTGTCATTGCTATGAAGGGGTTTTTAGACGCAGATTTACGCTGACCCTTCGGGCGCTGATGGACGCTGATAATATTCTAACCATTGAACAGCGGGTGCCCTGACCCTTTTCGTTTACCGTGGTGCACGTAGTGCGTGAAAATTCCGGGCCTGGCCCCGTGTCATTCCGAGCTTGCGAGGAATCTTCACCGCAGACCACGTTCCTAGGGGGAGATTGCTCGCAGCACCACTATTTCCGCTTTCCCCTTACGCTTCACGCCTCACGCCTCACGCCCCCCGGCACAGTACTGCCTAACATAAATCAGAGCCGGAGTAGAGGCATCTATGCTTCCTACCCCTACGCTGTCCCGCACCATAGTATCAATTCCCCGCACCTTGATTCGCAAAAGCCCAAACCGTTCTCTGAGGTAATCCAGGTTGGCGCGCCGCTGCCCGACGACCTTGGATATATCACGAGGATGAACAAAAAGCAACAGTTCCCGTTCATTGGTATGGTTTCTGAAATATTGCTCGATGGCCTCGCCCGCCTGTATTTTGAAGGCCTCTTGCTCGACTAATTCCCCAAAAGCAGGGTGGAAAGGCCCCGCTACCACGCAACCTTCCCGGCGCAGTTCTTCCCCCGGTTGCAATCCCATGCGAATAACCGGTATGCCCTCCTTTTGGAATTGCAAAAACACCATCAAGCTATTATGTAATGCCTCAGCTAACGTAAGGGGGGTATATTTCCCTTTTAGATATAGTTTTTCTAATTGGGTAGCAGCGATAACCAGAGTCGGATAAATCCGCACCATATCCGGCTGCAGTTTTATTACTTCCCTAGCCGTCACCAGATCCCTTTCCAGGTTGTCCCCCGGGAGACCGATCATCAACTGTATTCCCAAGCGGAAACCATATTCCTTGATCAGCCGGCAGGCTTTCACAACTGCTTCCGCCCGATAGCCTCTGCCGGAAGCAGTCAGCACCTCGTCCGAGAGGGATTGCACCCCCAATTCTATAGTCTTTACTCCCCATTTTTTGAGATATTCCAAAATCCCCTCATCTATACCATCCGGGCGGGTGGATATTCGTATCCCCTGCACCCGTCCATCTTGCAAATAGCGGTTTGCCGCCGCCAGGTATTCTTCCTGTTTCACCTTCTCTACCATGGTGAAGTTCCCGCCGAAGAAGGCAACCTCCACCTTAGCTCCGCTGGGGATAGTCGCTAAATGTTCTTCGATAGTTTTTATTACTTCTGCTTCCCCCGGTATGTCCTGGGTGGCGCTTATCCTGTTTTGATCGCAAAAAATGCAGGTAAAGGGGCACCCCAGATGGGGGATAAAAATAGGTATGTTTATGTGCTTCATAATCTTTCCTTACTATTATAATTAAAAGATTCCTCACAAGCCTGGAATGTTCACGCACTATGTGCACCACGGTAAACGAAAAAGGTCAGGGCCTTCGCAGTTTAATGGTTGCGATATTATCAGCGTCCTTCAGCGCCCGGAGGGTCAGCGTAAATCTGCGTCTAAAAACCCCTCCATAGCAATGACAATGGACCACATCAGCCTTCCAACCAAAAGGGGGAGAAGGGGCCATGTAAGCCAACCCCTTTTCCCCCTCGGTTACTAAAAGCCCAATTCCCGCAATAGGGCTTTATCCTGCAAGACTTTTTGTGCCGCCTTCTGTTCCGCTGTTTTCTTACTCTTTCCTTCCCCCGCCGCCAAAGGCTGCCCGCGATAATAAACCTCGGCTACGAACACCTTGGCATGAGCCGGACCGCTTTCCTCAACAATGGCATAGTATACATTTTCCTTATCCTTGGCCTGTACCAGTTCCTGCAGTTTTGATTTGTAATCGTAGTAATCCCCACTGGCCGCTTCGATAATCTGCCCTTCCAATTGGGCGATGATGAAGCTTTTCACACACTCCAAACCTTGGTCCAGATAAATAGCTGCGATAACCGCCTCTACTGCATCGGCCAATATGGATTTTCGGCGCCGCCCACCGGACATTTCCTCCCCCCTGCCCAAAAGCAGGTATTGTCCCAGGCTAATATCGCGGGCGAAAATGGCCAGCGCGTCTTCACAAACAACCTTTGCCCTTATTTTAGTTAGTTCCCCTTCGGCTTTCCGGCCATAATGATTATAAAGATACTCTGCCACCACTAGATTCAATACTGCATCCCCCAGGAATTCTAAACGTTGATTATTAGCTACGATATCCTTTTCCTGGGCATATGATGGGTGCGTCAGAGCCATAGTGATAAGCTCACAATTATCATAGGGCAGTTGTTTGTCCTCTAGAAAACGCTGGGCGATTCTTTCTTCATTCTGCATTTTTACTTTGCTTTAGGAATTCGTACAGGTCATTGATAAGGCTGCCTATTGTTTGATAGTCCTTTTCTTCCTCCTCGGGAAATTCGGCATCATAGATGTCCTCCAAAGCCATAATCATTTCTACGACATCTATAGAATCGGCTTCGATTTCATCGAAAGTGGTTTCCAATTGAATTGCATCTACCTCGATATCTAGTTGCTCCGCCAGTATTTTCCTGGCCTTTGCGAAAAATTCCTCCATTAATTAAACCCCCTTTTTGCACTAAAGATTTCGGCGGGAAGGCATCCTGCTAGATGTGAAAGAGCATTCGGCAGATTTATTCTACTAACGCCTTGTTTAATTCCATTTGCTGCATGGCAATTATATTCTTATTATAACAGTCTTCGGCTATCCTCAAACCATTATATACCGCTTCT
>CAYRCG010000113.1:0-6653 GCA_964422685.1 uncultured Syntrophomonas sp.
GAACAGGGAGGGGCACCGTAGTGACCAAATATATATTTATTACCGGTGGGGTGGTTTCTTCCTTAGGGAAGGGCATTACCGCTGCATCTTTAGGACGGCTCTTAAAAAACCGGGGACTAAAGGTTGCTTTACAAAAATTTGACCCATATATAAACGTTGATCCGGGCACTATGAGCCCTTACCAACATGGTGAGGTATACGTCACTGAGGACGGTGCGGAAACTGACTTGGATGTCGGTCATTATGAACGCTTCATAGATGAAAACTTAAGTCAATATGCTAACTGCACTACCGGAAGGATATATCAGACGGTTTTGGATAAGGAAAGGCGGGGAGATTATCTAGGACAGACGGTGCAGGTTATTCCCCACATAACCAACGAGATAAAAGACCGGGTTACAAAGATAGAGAAGGAAAACAACCCGGATATAATAATAAGCGAAATCGGTGGTACGGTAGGAGATATCGAATCCCTCCCTTTTCTTGAGGCCATACGGCAACTGAAATTCGACCTGGGTAAGGAAAGGGTGCTATATATACATGTTACGCTCATCCCCTACATAGAGACAGCCGGTGAATTGAAGACTAAACCTACCCAGCACAGTGTTAAGGAACTCAGAAGTATCGGCATCCAGCCAGATATTCTTGTTTGCCGTACCCAAAAGGAAATATCCGAGGATTTGAAGGCTAAACTGGCGTTATTCTGTGATGTAGATAGAGAAGCTGTGGTGCAATTGCCCGATGTTGGCTCTATCTATGAGGTCCCCTTGGTCTTAGCCCGGGAAAAGTTGGATTTGGAGATAATAAGGCGTTTGGGGCTGGAATGTAAAAAAGCCGATCTGGGAGAATGGCAGGAATTAGCCGGGCGGGTTCATCATTTGGACAAGGAGCTATGCATAGGTCTGGTAGGCAAATATGTCGAACTCCCCGATGCTTACCTGAGCATTGCGGAATCATTGAAGCATGCGGGTTTTCACTATAATTGCGAAGCTAAAATAAAATGGATATATGCGGAGAAGGTGGAAAAGGAAGGGGCCGAAGAACTGCTGCAGAATGTTGACGGCATTATCATTCCGGGGGGCTTTGGTGAAAGAGGCATAGAGGGCAAAATAGCTACCGCGGCCTACGCCCGAGAAAACCGGCGTCCCTTTTTGGGTATATGCCTAGGTATGCAGTGTGCGGTAATAGAATTTGCCCGCAACGTATGCCAGATGAAGGGGGCTAATAGCGTGGAATTCGACCCGGAAACCCCCTACCCGGTAGTCCATTTGATGCCTGACCAGGAGGGTATCATTCGTAAAGGAGCAAGTATGCGCTTGGGTGGTTATCCTTGCCACCTTGTGGAAGGGACCCTTACCCATGAGCTATATGGGGTGGATAAAATCGTAGAGCGCCATCGCCATCGTTATGAAATAAACAATCAATACCGCCGGGAGATGGAAAGTAAAGGTTTAGTGGTAAGCGGTATTTCACCTGATGGACAGCTCATAGAGATAATCGAACTCAGGGAGCACCCTTATTTTATTGCTTGCCAATTCCATCCCGAATTCAAATCCCGCCCTAATCGTCCTCACCCGCTTTTTTTGGGTCTGGTCAAGGGAGCTTTGGAACATAGGGGCGGAATAATAAGCAATAGTTAAGCGATAGTTTGATAATTGTTGAGCGATAGTTTAACAAGTGCTCAATCATCTCCGACTTGCGCTCGGATTAGCGTCTGGTGTTTTTGATTTTTCTTACGGGGGATATTATGTATACTACTCGAATCATCGATATAAAAGAAAAAGGGAGATTTGACCAATTTGTAGATTCCCATCCCCAAGGGCATTTCCTGCAATTATGGGAATGGGGGCAGGTTAAAAGAGGTACCGGTTGGGAACCTCTGCCCTTAGTTTTGGAACAGGATGGCGAAATAAAAGCATCTTTGTTGATTTTGAAAAGGCGCTTGCCTATACCGGGTTTAAAAAAATGCATTTTCTATTCTCCGCGGGGCCCGTTGGCGGACCCGGACAATGAGGAGCATATAATGGCCCTTTTCCAAGGCGCCGCCCGAGTGGCCAAGGAGGAGGGAGCTATATTTTTAAAAATCGACCCGGATATATCTTGCAACAAGCGAAACTTCCAGGAAATAATCCGGAAAGCGGGATTTAAAAAGAATGAAACCGGGTTAAACTTTGAGGGAGTCCAACCTAATTTTGTTTTCCGCCTGGATGTTACCCCCTCCGAAACAGATTTATTGAAGAAAATGCATAGCAAGTGGAGATATAATATCCGGTTAGCAGGGAAAAAAGGGGTAAAGGTAAGACAAGCCGAAAAAGAAGACGACTTAGAATTATTTTACGTACTATTGCAAGAAACGGCGCAAAGGGATAAATTTCTAATTAGGGGCTATGAATATTTCGCCTGGATATGGGAGTACATGGTAAAGAATAGACTAGCCAATATATTTTTAGCCGAATATCAGGGGGAACTGGTGGCAGCGACCCTAGCTATGGTTTGTGCCGGAAAGGTATGGTATCTTTACGGTGCTTCTAGTAATCAATATCGCAATGTTATGCCTAATTACCTGATACAGTGGGAAATGATACGCTGGGCGCGCGAACAAGGCTGTTCTATGTATGATTTCCGCGGGGTCTCCGGTGACCTGGATGAAGATAACCCGCTATATGGCCTATATCGCTTCAAAAAGGGATTTAGTGGAGAATTAGTGGAATTTATGGGCGAATGGGACAAGGTTTATTCCCCGTTTTTCTACTGGCTTTGGACTCATGTTCTACCAGTTTATACAAAACTGAGCCGGGAGTTGTCGCGGTCCGGGAGAGGACAGGGGATGTCTAGTGAAGCAACTCAAATGTGACAAGTGGTTGGAAATTGATATGGATGCAGTCAGGCAGAACCTTGCAGGGATAAAATCCCTTATGGATAGCCGGGTGCTTTTGCTGGCGGTCCTAAAAGCCGATGCCTACGGCCACGGGGCTATAGATACGGCCCGTTTCCTTTATCAGAATGGAGTAGATTTTTTTGCGGTAAGTTTCTTGGAAGAGGCCCTGGCCCTAAGAAGGGCGGGAATACGTGCCGGTATTCTGGTCTTTAGCCCGGTTATAGAAGAAGAACAGGTCAAGGAAGCCATTAAAAACCATATTACCCTCTCCATTGGCTCGCTATTTGAGAGCCAGTTGTTGGATAAGGTAAGCTTACGCCTCAACCAGACCGTGAATGTACACTTAAAGGTAGACAGCGGGTTGGGGCGATTTGGATTTGTCGATCTGGAGGGAATTAGCGCGGCCTGTCAGTCATTAAAGGAAAACAGCTGCATATATATTGAAGGGATATATACTCATATGGCGGAGGCGGCTTCACGGGACCCTTCTTATACGCAAGAGCAGTTTTCGCGATTTATGCAGATAGTGGATAAACTGGCCCAAGCCGGCTATAAGATTCCCTTGCGTCATTGTGCCAATAGTGCAGTTTTTCTTAAATACCCCTCTATGCATCTCGATGCTGTGCGTATCGGCACCCTCATTTCCGGGCAATACCCAGCGGGCGATTTGCCCCGCCCGATAGAATTAGCCGACCCCTTTCGCTTTAAATGCCAGATTATTTCCTTAAAGAAAATGAAGGCGGGGGATTATTTAGGTTATTCTCGTAGTTATCGTTTGAAAAAGGACGCACAGGTGGCGGTTATACCCGTTGGTTATATTGATGGCTTTGGACTTAATGTGGGCAATAAAGCGGAAGGCTTTATTGACTTATTGAAAATATTATTGAAAAATGTGTTTTTTTATTATGACCTGGGCCGGTTTAAATTACAAGTGAAAATAAAGAATAAACTATATCCGGTGAGAGGCAAGATATTTATGCAGATGGCAATGGTTGAAATACCAGATGACACAGAGCTAAGTATCGGTGATGAGGTCGAAGTCCCGATTAGAAAAACTTTGGCCGCCCGGGATATAATAAAAGTTTACACTAAAGATGGCGAAGCGGTAAAAGTAGGGGATCAGGATGGGACCTCCTATGTGATTGAGGAGGACTAATATGCATAAAAAACTGGCAGTATTCCTTTTGCTATTATTTCTATTGTTAATGGCGGGTTTGTCTTTTCGCTCAATAAACCGCTCAGACCAGAATATGGCGAAATTAGGGGCGGGGACCATTGCAATTATTCAGATTAGCGGTCCTATCGGTGGGGTTTCTAACTGGTTGGAGGCCGGTAGCGCCAGTAGCGGTGATATTATGGAGGCCATCCGTAAGGCTAGCAAACGCGAGGATATTAAGGCGGTTATCGTTAGGATTGACAGCCCGGGTGGTAGTGCGGGGGCTTCGCAGGAAATAGCTATAGAACTCGACCGTCTGCGCGAGAAGGGCAAACCGGTGGTTACCTCTATGGGTGATCTTTGCGCTTCCGGGGGCTATTGGATAGCCTGCAGCAGTGATCATATCGTAGCAAATGCAGCCAGTTTAACCGGGAGTATCGGCGTTATCATGCAACTTAACAATCTGGAAGGACTCTATGAGAAATTAGGCGTTAGGAACAAAACTATCAAAAGCGGTGAACATAAAGATATGGGATCCAGTATGCGGGAATTAACTTTGGAGGAGGAGAAGATCCTGCAAGAGTTGGTGGATGATTCTTACCTGCAGTTTTTGGAGCAAGTGCAAAAAGGGCGGCAGGGGAAAATAACCGAGGGTGAACTTTTGGAGATCGCCGATGGGAGGGTTTTCACCGGCAAGCAGGCTTTGGAACTGGGGCTGGTGGATAGCCTAGGCAACTATTATGATGCGGTGCAGCAAGCGGAAAAAATGGCAGGTATTAAGGGTGAGAGTAGGCTGGAGGTAATTAACGCTATCAATTGGTGGGAGCGTATTAGAATGGGCGTTTTCACCCCTTTGGCTTTGCAACAGAGGGCGTTTGCGGAATTAAAATATTGACTTTCGCCAAAACAATCTATCCTCTGTTTTCCGATTGCTGTTTTCGGAGAGGGCGGTTTTTATGTCTTTAACTGAAATGATTTATGGTATTCTATTTCAACCGATTTCCACCTTGCAATACCTGAGTCGGGAAAAACCCCTATCCTGGGCTTTAATGGTTTTCGTAATTGTCTTACTATTTAACACCTTAGTAAATCAGGCCATATCCTTTTCCCATATGGAGGAATTGGCCTTTTCCCTACCGACTAACCTGCCCTGGATATTTAGCCTAAGCGGGGTAATAACTGCCATCCTGTTCCTATTTCTAGCCGCGGGTTTCTTTTCCCTTTTAAGTGAGATATTCTTCGGACGTGCGAATGCCAGCGGATTGCTGACTTGTTTAGGTTTTGCTTCGCTTCCCGGCATACTGGGGCCACCCCTGCATTTTGCAGCTGTCCTAACAAAAATGCCCCTGGGAACCACACTTTTTCCTTTGCTGAGCATAATCTGGGTAATGCTATTACAGATAATGTCCTTACGGGAATCATTGGAATTGGATACGGGTAAAGCTATCCTTTTGTATATACTACCTACCTTAATAATATTCTTACTACTGGCGGCGACCATAGGCGCCCTGATTTTTTTCTTTTCTATAGCGGAATGGTAAAAGCGGGGTAAATTATGGCACATAAGGAGGATATTAACACAGGATAGAGAAACAAATATCATACAAAGGGGAGGGGGGTTGATGGTTGGAAAAACGAAAGATTATGATAGCGGATGATCAAAAGGGAGTCAGGCGCCTATTGGAGGAACTGTTCATTAGAGAGGGTTGGGAGGTTTATGTTGCTGCAGACGGGGAGGAAGCCGTAGAAAAAGCAGGTCGGACTCGACCATCTATCCTGCTGATGGATATGAAAATGCCTAATATGAACGGACTAGAAGCCGCAAAGAAGATACTGGGAAATAACCAGGAAATAGCAATAATGCTGATGACTGCTTACGGGGATAGGCAGTTAGTAAATGAAGCCTTAGCCTTAGGGGTAAAAAAATGTATAATCAAACCTTTCGATATACTATATTTGCGTGATGAAGTTAATCGGATAATGGAGGAAAAGGTATCCTTAAATAACATTAATTGAAAGAGGTGGTATAGCAGTGTCGTTAGTACCAGTAAGCAGTTTGTTGTTACAGGCGGATCAAGGCGGCTATGCAGTCGGGGCTTTTAATGCCAATAACATGGAAATCATTCAGGCTATCATAAAAGCGGCGGAATTGGAAAGATCTCCGGTAATACTGCAAGCCAGTCAGGGGGCCATAAGCTACGCCGGACTGGAATTCATAAGCGGAATGGTAAAGATTGCAGCAAAATATAGTTCCGTACCGGTGGCTTTACACCTTGATCACGGAACCAGTTTCGAACAGGTGGTAAGATGTATTCGCAGTGGTTTTTCCTCAGTTATGTTTGACGGCTCCCAGCTGCCCTTGGAGGAAAATATCGCCCTGACCAATAAAGTATTGGATATAGCCCGGCCTATAGGTGTGTCAGTAGAGGCGGAGTTAGGCAAAATAGGGGGGACTGAGGACGATATCCAAGTAAGCGATAAAGACGCCATATATACCGATCCGGAAGAAGCTAGATACTTTGTAGAGAAAACCGGGGTGGAGAGCTTAGCAATCGCTATAGGTACTGCCCATGGCCAATATAAAGGGGAACCCCGGCTTGATTTTGAGCGCTTAGCCCG
>CAYRCG010000114.1:0-6571 GCA_964422685.1 uncultured Syntrophomonas sp.
ATCTGCGTCAAAAGACCAACATCGTTGCCCCGCTATTTTCATCGTTGTTTGCGATCTCGGGCCATGTGGGGTTAAGCGCTAGATTGTTTTGTATACACTAGTGTATACATTGAACAGAAAACCTCTCGCCCTATTAGGGACGAGAGGCATTTTCCCGCGTTGCCACCCTTGTTGGTGTGATTAGCACCCGCTTACAGGTTATAACGGAACCACCGCTAATATCGCAGTTTCCAGGTTGGATTCAAAATTGCCCCGCTCTGGTTCACAGCTCCCACCAGCTCTCTTTGCCGGTTAGCAATCTTTACTTATTCCTTTCATCAACCGATTTTTATTAAAGTTTGGCATTGATTATAGTATAGCCGCCGGGCTTTTGCAAGCGCTTTTTAGCAAGTAACCCGGTTTACCAGCCACGTTCCTGCATTCTTTCTTCCGGCTTTAACATGTTTATATCTATACCTGACATGGCTTCGCCCAGGTCCCGTGAAACTTCGGCTAGAACGACCGGGTCCTGATAATGACTGGTAGCGGTTACTATAGCCCGAGCTCTTTTCATAGGGTCAGCGGACTTAAATATACCAGAGCCCACAAATATCCCATCGCAACCCAACTGCATCATTAGGGCAGCATCAGCCGGAGTAGCTATACCCCCGGCGGCAAAATTCACCACCGGCAGTCCTTTTAATTCCGCTACCTCCCGCAGCAATTCGTAAGGCGCCTCCAGTTCCTTGGCAGCGGCCATCAGTTCCCCTGCCGGCAGATTGCTAATCCGCCTTATCTGGGCATTGACCTGCCGGATATGGCGCACTGCTTCTACAACATTACCCGTACCAGGTTCCCCTTTGGTGCGAATCATAGCCGCACCCTCACCGATACGGCGAAGAGCTTCACCGAGGTTGCGCGCCCCGCAGACAAAAGGCACTTTGAATATAGCCTTATCTACATGGTATTTATCATCAGCCGGGGTTAAGACCTCGCTTTCGTCAATGAAGTCAATCCCTAATGATTCTAATATCTGGGCTTCAACGAAGTGCCCTATCCGGCATTTGGCCATAACCGGAATAGAAACTTTCTCCTTAATCCGCAGAATGATACTGGGGTCAGCCATCCGGGCTATACCCCCGGCGGCCCTTATATCGGCGGGAACCCTTTCCAGGGCCATAACCGCACAGGCACCCGCTTCTTCCGCTATTTTGGCTTGCTCCGGTGTAGTTACATCCATAATGACGCCGCCTTTTAGGCTTAGCGCCAGGGCTATTTTGTTTTTAAATGTTGCCTTCTCGTCCATTTTATTTTCCCTCCCGTATGGCTTATAGCTAAATCATCTTTTACTAGCCTATTATATCAAACCCCTAGGGTTATAATCTTTAGTCTTCTTCCTTTTCGCTCCTAAAACGGGCTACACCGACAATACGATCCTCTTCCGGCAGCCGCATCAACAACACTCCCCGAGAATAACGTTTCTGTTGTGATATGTCATCTACTTCCAAACGGATAATGTTGCCTTCACCGGTCAGTATCACCAGTTCTTCTTCCTTAGAAACAATCTGAAACGCGACTAGTTTTCCATTTCTTTTAGTTATTTCAATCGCTTTTAACCCTTTGCCACCGCGATTCTGTAGCTTGAATTCCTTTAAGGCAGTTCTTTTGCCGTAACCCTTTTCTGTAACTAACAGAACATCGGCGCCTTCCCGATATCGGTCCAATCCCACTACATAATCATCTTTTCCTAGGCGCATAGCCCTTACCCCGGCAGCGTTTCTGCCCATGCTACGAACCTGTTTCTCATCAAACATTATAGATATCCCCCGGGAATTAGCTATCATTACCTTGCTTCCAGCCTTCACTCGCATCACCCCTACCAACTCATCATCATCGCGCAAGTTGACCGCAATCAAACCATTTCTTCTAACATTCTGAAACTCACTTAATGCGGTCTTTTTTATTATTCCTTTTTTGGTCGCCATCAGCAAATAATGTTCCCGGTTGAATTCCCTAGCCCCGACAATGGTTGTTACCTTTTCCTCCGGGCGTAATTCTAAAAAGTTTATCAGGGGCATACCTTTGGCTTGCCGGCTTGATTCCGGTATCTGGAAGGCGCGGGTAGTAAAAACGCGGCCTTGATTAGTAAAGAAAAGTAAAGTGGCCAAAGCGGTAGTTACCAAAACATCGTAGGCAAAGTCCTCCGTACGTACAGAAGTGGCGCTTATTCCCCTTCCCCCTCTTTTTTGGGAGCGGTAGGTGTCTAAGGGCTGCCTTTTAACATAACCCCGGTTACTAAGGGTTATAACCACTTCGTGATCCTCGATAAAATCTTCTTCCTCATAGCTGCTTACTTCCTGACTTATCTCGGTTCGCCTATCGTCCCCGTATCTTTTCTCGATATCGTCCAGGTCTTCTTTTATCATAGCCAGCACTCTTTCCGGACGGGCTAATATATCTTCGTAATCCGCTATCCTTTGCATGACTTCCTCATATTCGTTCTCAACTTTGCCTCTTTCCAAGCCGGTCAGCTGCACTAACCTCATATCAAGTATAGCATTTGCCTGCGTTTCGCTTAAACTAAAGCGCGCTATTAACTCATTCCTAGCGTTTTCCCGGTCGCGCGACTGTCGAATAAGGCTGATAATTTCATCCAGGTTATCCAAGGCGATTTTGAGCCCTTCCAGAATATGCTTGCGATTCCGGGCCAGTTCCAGCTCATATCTAGTCCTGCGGTTGATAACTTCCTGGCGATGTTTTACATAATACTCTATCATTTCCTTCAGGTTTAACACCCGGGGTTCTCCGTTTACCAGACTCAACAAGATAATTCCAAAACTATCTTCCATCTGGGTATGCCGGAAGAGCCGGTTTAAAACCACATTGACATTCACATCTTTGCGCAGTTCTATAACTACCCGAATCCCTTTGCGGTCGGATTCATCCCTGAGATCAGTGATGCCTTCCACCTTTTTGTCTCTCACTAATTCAGCGATTTTCTCCACCAGCCGCGCTTTATTAACCTGGTAGGGTATTTCGGTGAGTATGATAGAAAGTTTACCGCCTTTTTTTTCCTCTATTTCGTAGCGGGCCCGGGTTCTTATAGTACCCCGCCCGGTTTCATAAGCCTGCCTAATACCGCGGGCTTCCAATATCCCGCCGGTGGGGAAATCCGGTCCGGGGATACTATGCATTAATTCTTCGATAGTTATGTCCGGATTATCAATATATTCTTTTATACCCTTTATTACCTCTCTGAGGTTATGAGGGGGAATATTGGTAGCCATACCCACGGCTATCCCCGCTGAACCGTTTATTAAAAGGTTAGGTATTCGTGCCGGCAGGACCTGCGGTTCTTCGCGGCTTTCATCATAATTGGGCCGCCAGTCTACTGTATCTTTATCGATATCTTTAAGTAATTCTGAGGCTATACGGGACATCCTGGATTCCGTGTAGCGCATGGCTGCAGCAGCATCCCCGTCAATAGAGCCAAAATTCCCATGCCCATCTATAAGAGGGTAGCGCATAGCAAATCCTTGAGCTAGTTTAACCATGGTTTGGTAAATAGCCGCATCCCCGTGGGGATGGTATTTACCCATTACTTCCCCTACTATGTTAGCCGATTTTTTGTGCGGCTTATCATGGGTCATACCTTGTTCATGCAAAGCGTATAAGATACGGCGATGAACCGGTTTTAAGCCATCCCTTACATCCGGGAGGGCGCGGGATACTATTACGCTCATGGAGTATTCCAGAAATGATTTTTTAACTTCCTTTTCGATATCTATAGGTATTACTTTTTGAAAAAGACTATCCTGTGCCAAAATCTACTACTCCTTCTATATATCCAGGTTAGCTACATACCTGGCATTGCTTTCAATAAATTCCCTTCTGGGCTGTACATTGTCTCCCATCAAAGCGGAGAAGATATCATTGGCTTTTATCGCATCTTCAATGGTAACCTGTAAAACCGTCCGGCTTTCCGCATTCATAGTGGTTGTCCATAATTGCTCCGGATCCATTTCACCCAAACCTTTATATCTCTGTATAGACCACTTTTGCTCTGTTTGTCTGAGGAAAGCATCCAAATCGGCATCATTGTAAAAATACTTTATTTCTTTTCCCCTTTTAAGACCGTAAAGTGGCGGTTGGGCGATATAAAGATATCCTTCTTCAATTAATTCCCTCATGTACCGGTAAAAGAAGGTTAGCAATAAAACCCTTATATGGGAACCATCAACGTCAGCGTCAGTCATAATAAAAAGCTTATGGTAGCGGGCTTTTTTGATATCGAAGTCCTCGCCTATTCCTGTTCCCATAGCGGTTATGATATTTCTTATTTCATCACTGGACAGTACTCTATCTAGCCGAGCTTTTTCCACATTCAAAATCTTCCCCCGCAGGGGCAATATCGCCTGGTAACCGCGATCCCTTCCTTGTTTGGCCGAACCCCCAGCGGAGTCCCCCTCAACTATAAATAACTCCGATTCGGCAGGGTCTTTATTGCTGCAATCAGCCAATTTGCCCGGGAGCGCGGTTGAATCTAGGGCATTTTTGCGCCGGGTTAACTCGCGGGCTTTTTTAGCCGCCTCGCGGGCGCGGCGTGCAGAAATAGCCTTATCTAATAGTTTACGGGCTGCCGTAGGATTCTCGTTAAGATAGTCTTCTACCTTTTCAAAAACTATACCTTCGACTATCCCCCTTATGTAGGTATTGCCTAGCTTAGTTTTGGTTTGTCCTTCAAACTGGGGGTCTTTTACTAAAACTGATATAATCGCGGCTATCCCCTCGCGTATGTCCTCTCCAGATAAATTATTATCATTTTCTTTAAGTATGTTGTTTTTCTTGGCATAATCATTAATAACCCGGGTCAAGGCGTTTTTGAAACCTATTTCGTGAGTTCCACCCTCCTGGGTGCGGATATTATTGGCGAAAGAATATAGGTTTTCGCTATAGCTGTTATTATATTGGATAGCAACCTGCACGATAACATCCTCTTTTTTGCCTTCGAAATAAATGGGTTCATCATTTATAATCTCTTTATTCTTATTGATATAAGCGACAAAATCCCTAAGACCGTGAGAATAATGAAACTCCTGGTAGAATGTTTCTTCTTCTCTTTCATCCCGTAAAGTTATTTTAAGATGCCGGTTGAGGAAGGATAATTCCCGTAATCTTTGCATAAGTATTTCTCTATCAAATACCACTTCTTCAAATATTTCTTCATCCGCAATAAAGCGGATACTTGTACCCGTTTCTTTGCTTTTCCCTATTATCCTTAGCTCACTTACCGGGACTCCTCTCTCGTAATCCTGTTGATATATATGCCCGTCCCGCTTAACCCGGACTTCCATCCGCCGGGAAAGGGCATTTACTACCGACCATCCCACCCCGTGCAATCCCCCGGAAATATTATAACCACTGCCACCAAATTTTCCGCCCGAATGCAAAGTAGTTAGTATTACCTCCAATGCAGGAATCCCCGCCGACGGATGAATGTCTACCGGGACACCACGCCCGTCATCACAGATTGTAATACTATTGTCTTTATTTATTATCACATCTATGTTATTGCAGAAACCGGCTACGGCTTCATCTATACTGTTGTCCACTATTTCAAAAACCAGGTGGTGTAAGCCTTTAGGTCCGGTTGAACCGATGTACATCCCCGGTCTTTTGCGTACTGCTTCTAATCCCTCCAATACTTGGATATCAGAAGCGTTATATTCTCTTTCTGGCAAATTCAGCCCTCCCCTTAGCGGTTTGCAGCCCTTTTAGATAAGGTATTTGAAGATATCGGTGAAAGGTACATTTTATCATTACAGATTACCAGGGATTTCTCTTTTCCCTTTTCGCTGATGCCTACCAGGTTTCTTTCAATCCTGGCCATATCGATAATATCCTTGAGGTCATAGGATATAGGGGGTTCAATGTTTAGGATGGCAATAATATCACTATAAGAAATAACATAGTTGTTTCCTAAATGAACATACATTAAAAACTACTCCTTTCTCAGTAAACAACCTTCCTTAACCAAAGAAATCGCGGCATTTAGTGTGGCAAATTCCCCCAAGTTTACCGAGCTAAGAAAACTTTGGAAAGGAGATTTTTCTAAATATTTTAATAATTTATTACTTCTGCTCTCGTCTAGCTCGGCCAATACTTCATCTAGCAAAAAAACCGGATAAAAACCTTTGATTTTTTTAAAAGTCATTGTTTCTGCCAGCTTCAAACAAACGGCGATATTCCTTTGTTGGCCCTGGGAAGCGAATAAACGAGCATTCTGCTCATTTAAATAAATATTCATATCGTCCAAATGCGGACCAAACAGGGTGCTTCTTCTTCTTTTTTCTTTTTCCTCCTCCGCTTGCATCTGCTGTTTTAAACTGTCTTTTAGTATATCCAAATTAATTTTACCACTATCGATGGGAAATGAAAGAGCATAGCGAATTTTTAACCGGCTATTATCATCGTTAATCTGCGGGTAGATTTCCTGTACCACTTCATCAACGGCATTAATCAGATTCAACCTAGATATAAGTAAATGTGCTGCTAGATCAATAAAAATATCATTAATTATAACAAAGCCCCT
>CAYRCG010000115.1:0-6557 GCA_964422685.1 uncultured Syntrophomonas sp.
CAAACAACGATGAAAAGGGAGTTTGAGGGCTCTTGGACGGTAAGGAATAGTGGGTAATTACTAATACCCCTCACTCCTCACCCCTCACCATTTCATACTAATCTACATAGGGAAGGATGGTATTATGTTTGATTTCCCGCGCAAGTTTAAACCTATAATCCCCCTAAGCATACTGCTTGCGTTGGCTTTAGTAACAATATTCGGCTGTGGCAATGAAGAAAAGGAAACTGCCACCAAGCCCAGTGCTACCAATAAAATATCGGTGGCGGTGTCTATTGTTCCCGAGGCTAGCTTCGTAAAGGCAATAGGGGAAGAAAAAGTAGAGGTATTCACCATGATTCCGCCGGGAGCTAGTCCGGAAAACTATGCTCCTGCTCCCAGGATAATGGAGCAATTAAGCCGGGCGGACATATATTTCGCTATAGGTGTTCCAGCTGAGGTAAATGGTATTTTACCTCGGCTCAAACAAATTAACCCGGATATGAAGGTGATTGATTTGCCCCGGCAGGTAGATAAGGTCTACCCCGCGAGAGAAATAACAACAGGTGGGACGGACCCCCATCGTTGGATGTCACCGAAGCGGGTAATTATTATGGTGCGAAGTATTGCCGATGAATTATCGGTCATTGATGCTCAAAACAGGGAAACTTATCAAAAAAATGCAAAAAACTATATCGACCAATTAGAAAGGTTAGATGCCGAAATTACTTCAACTCTGGCGGGAATATCCGGTCTAAGCTTTATTGTTTATCACCCGTCCATGGGATATTTCGCCGATGATTATGCTTTAAATATGATTGCTTTAGAGGAAGAAGGCAAAGAAGCCACTGTTAGGAGCATCCAAGCGCTTATTGACCAAGCCAAGAAGGAAAATATTAAAGTGGTTTTTTATCAGGCGGAAATGGATAGCAAACAAGCCCAGACTTTGGCTCGGGAACTAGGAGGGGAGGCAGAGCTTATTGCTCCACTGGCACCGGATTATCTCGAAAATATGGACAAAATAGCCCGACTTTTTTCCCATCTGAAAAAACCGTAATAATAAACGGGTCCTGGTGCAACTCTTATCGTTAATTCTTGTAGGGTGAAGGTGGAAATATTGACTGTGGATAATATAGCGGTATATTTAACGAATGTCAGCGTAGGCTATGGAAACATTAAGGTTTTAGACAAAGTGAATCTAAAAGTTGTAAAGGGTAGTTTCACAGCTATCATCGGACCTAATGGTGGGGGCAAAACCACCATATTGAAGTTGATGTTAGGCCTATTGGAACCGTGGAGTGGTCATGTCAAAATATTTGGCAAAGAGCCACAGTATAATCGCCAGTTAATTGGCTATGTTCCTCAGGCAGTGAACGTAAGTCGCCGATTCCCTATTTCAGTCAAACAGGTAGTTTTACAAGGACGCCTGAAAGGCGGCTCTTTTTTCTTCCATCGGTATAGTTCAGAGGACAAAAAGGTCGCAGAATGGTCTCTACAGCGGTTGGGCATCAAAGAATTGGCAGAGCGGCATATCAGTCAGCTATCTGCCGGACAGTGGCAGAGGGTCCTTATAGCCCGTGCTCTGGCAGTGGAACCGCTTCTTTTGCTTTTGGATGAACCTACCAATGGGCTAGATTCCAGTGCCAGCAGCAAGGTTTATGAACTTCTAGAAGAGTTGAATCAAAAAATGACTATTATTATGGTAACGCATGACACTATGGCTATCACTGCTTCTGTGCATGATATCGCTTGCATTAACCATCGTTTGCACTACCACGGAGAACCTAACCTTAGCCCAGAGCTGGTCATGCAGCTCTATGGTTGTCCAGTGGAGCTCATTGCCCACGGTGTTCCCCATAGGGTTTTGGAGGATCATGGAGGTTATAGCGATGATTAGTGCCTTATTCCAATATAATTTTTTGCAAAACGCCGTTATAGCTGCTCTTCTAGCCAGCTTGGCTTGCGGTTTAATCGGGCCGATTATTATTGAAAAGAAACTGTTGATGATGAGCGGCGGCATTGCACATACTGCTTTCGGCGGCATTGGTCTCGGCTATTACCTACAGGTGGAACCTATGTACACGGCATTAGGGTTTTCCCTGATATCTGCTTTGAGTATTGCTCAGATACAACGCCGGGCTACGGTTATGCCCGATGTGTTAATCGCTATGTTTTGGCCCCTGGGTATGGCCCTAGGCATACTGTTCATTTCCCTTACCCCGGGTTATCCTCCCAGCATGAGTAGCTACCTGTTCGGCGACATTTTAACGGTATCCACCTTGGATTTATGGATTATGGCTAGTTTGGATAGCCTAATATTGTTGGTTACGCTAGGGTTTTACCATTTGTTCCAGGCTTATCTTTTTGATGAAGAATTTAGTCAGGCTCGGGGCTTACCCGTACTAATAGCCGAGGCTTTAACTTATGCCATGATAGCTATAACGGTAGTGATACTCATTAGGGTAGTAGGGATTATTTTAATCCTTGCTTTGCTTTCCGTGCCGCCAACTTTGGCACGATTGTTCCGGACTGATCTTCCAGGGATTATGTTATTAGCGGTTGTAATGGGGGTAATACTATGTTTGGCCGGCCTGTCCATATCCTATTACTATAACCTGGCTTCTGGAGCGGCTATAGTCATATTGTCAGTTCTAAGCTATACCTTGTTGCAATTTGTGTTTAAGCCGGCAGCATAGGATTAATATTTGCTTCCCTTGTAGGCGTTTTTCAAAATCTTCAGGACATCAAGGGATTCAAGCTTCTTGAACGTACCCACTGATCCCCGGGAGGCAGTTATCCTAGTAGCCATTTCAGACAATCGCTCCGCTTCCACCCCGACATCCTGCAGGTTATCGGCTAGATGCAGTGAAAGGAAAAATTCCGCCGTTTTCTTTATTCCCGCCTCAGCGGTAGCAAAGTCTTCATTTCCCTCTATTCCCCATACATTCCGGGCGTAAGTAGCCAAGCGGGGCGCTGTATTCTCATCTAGTACATAGCGCATCCAGTGGGGAATGAGAATTGCCAGCCCTATACCATGAGTCAGGTCGTAGATAGCACTGATTTCATGTTCAATGTCATGGGTTGCCCAATCAGTACGTTTACCCGTTGCCAGTAAACCGTTCAAGGCTAGGCTTCCAGTCCACATCAGATTAGCTCTCGCTTCGTAGTTATCCGGTTCGACCAGGGCTATCGGTCCATAATGTATGCAGGTTTTTAGCATGGCCTCCGCCAGCCGATCTTGTATGAAGGTGCCGGGGGTGGGACTGAAATATTGTTCAAATACATGGCTCATTATATCTACTGTCCCGGCTGCGGTTTGCTCAGCGGGGACGGTATAGCTGTATTCCGGGTCGAGGATGGAAAAACAGGGTATCAAAAGGGGACTGCCGGTGCCTAGCTTCTCTTTTGTTTCCTCATTGCTGATAACTGCATTGCCGTTCATTTCTGAGCCGGTAGCCGCCAGGGTCAGTATGCAGCCCAGTGGTAAAGCTTCGATAATTCTGGCCCGACGGGTAAAGAAATCCCAGGGATCCCCCTCATATGCTACCGCTGCGGCTATAATTTTAGCACAATCGATAGTACTCCCTCCACCTACTGCTAAAACCAAATCTACTTCGTGTTCCCGGCAAAGTCTCACCCCTTGGCGAACACTACTGACGCGGGGGTTGGGCTGTACACCGGACAGCTCGATGTTGGTAATCCCAGATTCTCCGAAGATATTTAGCAATTGTTCATATAACCCGCTACGTTTAATACTTCCTCCTCCATATACTAGCAGAACCTTCTTCCCATAAATCAAAATTTCCTGTGCTAAATCTTCGATTTTACCACGTCCAAAATGGATTCTAGTAGGGAATTGGATATTGAAGTTTAACATTTCAGTTCTTCCTTTCAAAGATAAATATTAACTCCTAAACCCCTCTATTCGTGCAGTTGGCAACTTTGCCTCTGTCGGCAGTTTAATTCTCAGGGTAAGGGAGTTTTTCATTTATATCTTAACCTGAATCACGGGCGGGGAAAAGCCTTCTCTCCTTCCGCAACACTTCCGGTATCTGGTTAAGTGTGGCGGGCAAAAGGGACCTTGTTACATTTAGTTGACATACATACCGAAGCCTAGAGTATTGGTCCTTAATCTGCTATAATTAGGATAGATGGGGGAATCCACAGCAGATAGCTGGCGTATATAAAAACATCAGCTGTTTATATTATTTTGCAGGTAAGATGTCCCGTCCTAATATTATAGGAATTTAGGTGCGAGAGGTGCTACCGAACGCCTCGCGACTTATTTTTGATACCATTTACTAAAGGACTTATTCGGGTTGGAAGCGGGAATGCGAAGGGACCGAACCGAATAATAGATAAATAGCGGAACTAATGTTATGGTCTAAGAAAACTTCACCCTCTGGGTGCTAAGGAAAGGGGAGATGTTAATGAAAACCATGACTGCTTTCGAAAAACAGCTCAAAGCCGAAAAGAAAAGACGTATAGCTAAAATGCCGTGCAAAATATGCAAAGGTCATATCGGCAATAAACCCTATATTGTTTTTGAAGAACGGTATTTTCATGTTATCTGTTTGCAAGGCCGGTCCCAATCGGATCGTGTAGGTGGCAGAAATGAATAAAAACTTCATTGTTTTGGGTTTTCGCAACCCGCTAATCCCAACCTGCTCGCTGGGTTAAACTACCATTACCACCGCACCCCTTACTAATGATAGAGCAATAGTAGTATTTGTTTTGTGCAGGGCGTCGATGTGGAAATTCCGGGCGCAACGGGAAATCCCTATTTATTATTGCGCCCCCTAAAGCCGCGTTTATAAAATGATACTTAGGAGCAATATACAATAAGTGTTTTTAATATTGTCACCTACAATATTCAGCATGGGAAAGGAATTGACGGTCAATTTGACTTGGAACGGATTGCCGAAGTTTTAGTCGGCCTAGAGCCTGATGTGGTTCTGTTGCAGGAAGTTGACCGCCATCGCCCCCAAACCCAGATGAATAACCAAGCGGCTTATTTGGCCAGAGTCCTCAACATGGAATATGCCTATGGGGCGGTAAGGCATTATCGACTGGGTTCATATGGCAATGCCATATTATCCCGTAATCCCATTGTAAAATATACAAACCATATTCTGCCCGGCGAAAGTGATAATCGTTGTTGCCTTGAGGGAGAAATAAGGACTCCCCGGTTAAACTTTTCCGTATTTTGTTTGCACCTGGGTTTGTTATATGCTGAGCGTTGCCGTCATCTACAGGATATCATACTGCCTAGGCTCGAAACCATTAGTCATCCTGTATTGTTAGGCGGAGATTTCAATGCTTTACCGGAATCAACCGAGGTTCGTCTTGTAGGGAACTACCTGCAAGATTCCTTCAAAGCCAATTCAGGGAGTGTTGTCCACACCTTTCCTTCCGATCAACCTCAGGCCCGCATCGATTATGTGTTTTTGGATGGATGCTGGCAACTTAATGATTATATAATCATTGCCCATAGCCTGGCATCTGATCACTTGCCTGTTATGTGTAAAGCCGGTATTACTGCCCCATAACCTATATAGCGACTGGAGATACCCCCTTTCGCTCGTTTCCCTTTCATTACTCTTGTTGCCTCTATCTCCCCCCGCTATTAATCCGAGCCGTTCACATAGAGAGAAAAGAATTTTGTGATAGACATAACAATAATAATTATTAGATTATTTGCAATTATAAATCGTATTATTTATTGATAGTTAGGATGCCTTCACCTACAATGGACTGTGGGGGGAATGGAATTGCCTGAGAAAAAAGGAGAGCTATCTCATTTATTCGTTATTTTCGCCTGCTTATTTGTAACTTCTTTGTTGTTATCCAATATCATAGCAGGCAAATTAATCGTCATAGGAAAAATGGTTTTGCCAGGGGCCGTAATCCTGTTTCCTCTGGCATATATCTTTGGCGATGTTCTTACCGAAGTTTACGGTTATAGACGGGCTCGGCTGATTATATGGATAGGTTTTGCTTGCAATATCTTGATGGTAGGGGTATTTTTCCTGGTTATGGTCATACCTTCACCTGAATTCTTTGCCGGAGAAGATGCCTTCGCGACCGTTCTAGGTATGACTCCCCGTGTAGTTATGGCTTCACTAACAGCTTATTTGTTAGGCGAATTCTCCAACGCCGCTGTTCTATCAAGGATGAAGGTCTTGACCCGGGGAAAGTGGCTATGGACCCGTACGATTGGTTCTACTCTGATTGGGGAAGGACTTGATACTATAGTATTTATTACTGTTTGTTTTTGGGGGATATTACCTAATGCTATCCTTATGCAAATGGTTTTATACCAGTATCTTTTTAAGGTAGCCTTCGAAATAATTGCCACGCCTTTAACCTATCTATTGGTAAAATGGCTAAAACACCAGGAAGATATCGACACCTTCGATCATGCAATAAGCTATAATCCTTTCCAGCTAAATAATTAATATAAAGGACTTACACCCGCTAGTATATGCTTAAGTCTCCTAGCTCCTTGTTTCGCCCTATGGTGCATCGTTATTTGCGCTGAACCCGCTCAGCATGGAGGTTAGTATGAAATGGTGAGG
>CAYRCG010000116.1:0-1998 GCA_964422685.1 uncultured Syntrophomonas sp.
ATTTATTACGCAGTAGGCTTTCTGCCTGATAACCGGTGTATCCGAGATCGTGGATATGAATGTTTAGTTTAGTTTCGTCAAAGGCAAAAAAACCCGGGGATCCCTCCAATTCCTTGCCAAAACAATATATCCCTTCTATTTTGTTTAACTCTTGACGAGCCCATCTGGCTAAAGAAAGGGTATCATCCAAAAGGGTTTTTCCCGCTAAAGCTAATTGCTTACGTGCCAAATCAAGGGATAGCATAAGAACATATGAAGCACTAGAGGTATAAAGCAATTGCAGCACTTTTTTGACCCGATCGACCGGTATACGATTTCCCCGTTGCAGCAACAAAGAGGATTGGGTCATGGAACCGCCAGTTTTATGCATGCTTATAGCACTCATATCGGCTCCGGCCGCCATGGCCGTTAAAGCGAAATCAGGATGAAAATATAAATGCGCACCGTGGGCCTCATCAGCTAAGACAATCATATTATTCCGATGGGCGATATCCACAATGGCTTGCAAATCGGAGTGGATGCCATAATAGGAAGGATTGATGACGAATACCGCTTTGGCATGAGGGTGTTCATCTATAGCCTCCTGCACACTTTCCGGCGTTACCCCGGTGGTTATTCCCAGTCTGCGGTTAAACTGCGGTTGCACATAAACCGGAATAGCGCCGCTGAGTATAATGGCTCCAATCGTTGATTTATGGGCATTGCGGGGAATAATGATCTCATTGCCGGGAGTGCAGGCTGCAAGAATCATGGCCTGTATTCCTAAAGAGGTGCCCGTTCACAAGAAAATAGGCAAAATCCGCCCCGAAAGCCGTAGCGCACAACTGCTGGGCTTCGGCAATCACTCCGGTGGGATTACCGATATAATCTAGCTCCTTCATGCCATTGACATCTATCTTAAGCACGTCTATACCTATATATCTATGCAATTCGGGTATTCCCCGGCCTTGCTTATGACCGGGGACATGAAAAGGGACTACAGCATCCTTAACATAGCAATCCAAGGCATCCAGCAGAGGCGCCCTTTGCTGATCAACGGACAATCAAAACTTCCCCTTTGCCCTTATTGTGCAAACAAAACCAAGCCCGGCTATTATTTGCCATAATCATTTTATGAGCAAAAAGGCGTTATGTGTGCCTATTATCTGTAGCCAGTTTATGCCTTAATGGCTGAACACAGGCACCAAATATTTAAGCAACTTATGGTGTCGGAGCCTGGTTTGGTTTCATGCCTTTCTCAATAACTGTCGGCAGGGGGCTATAGTAATCAGTACCAAGGTTTTTAGTTTTGATTGAGCCCTGGGTATAATCCCGGACGGTTATCCAATTCTTGACAACAGCTCCATCCATACCTTCGATGATGACTTTTTCCGTGCCGGCATCGGCGGTATAATCCGTATGCAGAATAGTATGGGTCTTGATGCGCCGGATAATTTCGTGATGCCATGTAATATGGGGGGGATGGTCTTGCCCGTAAAAACCTATATATAGCCGGTTCTCAATTCCCTGGGCCCAAATCAGGATAGGGAAATCGGTATTGTTTAAAAACCTAAGATCTTTGACCCCATAAGAAACCGTTGCATCCTGCCCAAGCGGAACATAGGGCACCGGCATACTGTGGGGGTGGCGTTGAGTTATAGGCAGGTTGGCCAGAATAGCTACATTGTACAGGGTGGAAGAAATTTTGCATACCCCTCCGCCGACAGTGCTTCTGAGCTGATTCCCTGCATAAAAAGGCCCCGGCTGAAAACCTTTGGATTGATTGTAAGGACCGATGCTGGCGTTTTGTGAGAAGACCTTACCTGGTTTAACGACGGTTCCTTTTAATAAATCTGCGGCAATGTGGACATTGGTTTCCTCGCCCGGCAAAGGATCAATTAACACTGTACAGTAATTGGCCATTTCAATGATGGCATCATGTTCCTTCGCTATTTGCTTAAAATCCGGATTATCTGTCCAAGGGACCACCGCCACCGGACCGGAGCTGTCCGGTACTGT
>CAYRCG010000116.1:2098-6522 GCA_964422685.1 uncultured Syntrophomonas sp.
AGTTGTGCCAAGCTTCCACTGGCCCCGACCCAGACTGTAACCATTCCGGCAGCCATCACGGTCCTTAACATCAGGCCGGCCAACGGGTTAACGCCACTCAGACCTATCTTGGCAAAGATGGGTGCAATTCCCCAGCAAACCATTCCGAATAAGGCGATCCAGAAGACCACCTGGTCATCCCCCCCGTTGTTGCCCTCAACACGAATAACCGGCCTAAAACCTATATATGGAAATCGGTCAGAGCATCCGATAAAGCCGAAAAACAGAAAATTTAGACATTACCTTATAATGACTGTTACTATATTTATTGCTATGGGGGTAAAATCATGCGGCAAATGATGGCTATATATGCGCCGGGCCGAACCGATTCGCCACTAAGGTTTGCGATAGAAAGGGGATGCTGAAGGAGTTTGGTTACCGGGGGCTTTGCAATCATTCCGCTTTTGCCGGTTGAAGAATTGCTGTAATGCCATGTTGGGGCGGGTGCCATTATAGGGGTTACCTCAGCGATGCAATGGCACGATTAAAACATCCCTTGTGTGCGGAGTTATTTTTATTCTTCTTCCTTAACATCGGTGTTTAGTTTGATTGTTTCGGCCAGAGAGCGGTTTATCATTTGCCTTTTCCTTTCATTATAGACCTCCAAATGGAACGGCAACACCGATACGACTATGTTATGCTTGCTGAATAAGGCATTGGCAATGAAAAGACTGGTATTGTTATGCAGTAAAACCTCATACCATTTACTGACTAAAAATTGGGGTAGTAATACGGTAATCAAATCCCCCGGGCGGGAAGCATGTTCTTCTGAATCAATGTACTCGGCCAGCGTGCCGACCACATCACGGTAAGGGGATTGTTTAATTACCAGAGGTATTTTGGTATTTAAGATAGCCCATTTTCTTCTGAGTTTATCCGCTTCGCCAGCGTAAGTTTCCACATGGAAAGCCTCCACATCAGGCGATATACTACGAGCGTAACGCAGGGCTTTGATTACCATCCCATTCAAACTGTCTATAGGCACTATCACGTGATGGTCGCTAGGTGCATCTAGGACTATAAGGCCTAGGATATCATTAGGAACATCCAGTTGTTGGGCGACAGAATTATAGTGCCGTTTTATTCCAGACATCAAATACACGATAATAGGTATCACCACTACCACTATCCAGGCACCGCTGGTAAACTTGGTAACCCCTACGATGACTACCGCACTCATTGTGGTAAGGGCCCCCAACCCGTTAATTAGAGCCTTATAACGCCATCCCTCTGACTTCAATTTCAACCAATGAACCAACATACCGGTCTGGGAAAAGGTAAAAGCCGCCAAGACGCCCAAGGCATAAAGGGCGATTAACGAATGGGTATCAGCTTTGAAGAATATAATCAACAAGATGGCGAGAAAAGCCAGAAAACCGATGCCGTTGGTATAATTGAGGCGGTGTCCGCGTAAAGCCATTTGTCTGGGGGCATAACCATCCTGGGCGATAATGGAAAGTAATGTCGGAAACCCAGCAAAAGCAGTATTAGCTGCCATCGCCAATATGATAGTGGTAGTAATTTGAATGAAATAAAACATAAACCCCTGCCCGAAAACAGCCAGTGATATTTGCGCCATAACTGTCAAATCCGGATTAGGTACGGGGCTGTATATTCTAGCCAAATAAGCCACCCCGCCGAAGCAAACAACAATTGCCGCGGCCAGCAACAAATAGGTTAATTTGGCATTTTGAAGTGCAGGTTCTTTGAAATTAGGTACCGCATTGCTAACCGCCTCCACCCCTGTCAATGCGCTACATCCAGAGGAAAAAGCAGTTAGAATAAGGAATGCAGTAACGGCCTGGGTCCCGAAAGATATCTCCGAGGTGCTTTGCAGCGTAATAACCACACCAGCCCCGGCAGAATGCTGGATAAGCCCCGCAATTATGAGAGAAACGACGCCCAGAATGAAGGCATAGGTTGGCAGGCTGAAGATGCGGGATGACTCCCTTATGCCCCGTACATTGCCGATTACCAGCAATAAAACAAATATTACCGCAATCACGACCCTATATCCGGAAAGTGCGGGAACTGCTGAAGTAAAGGCAATCGTTCCGGCACAAATGCTAACCGCCACTGTGAGAATGTAACCGACCGATAAAGAAGCGCCGGCCACCAGGCCGAACATGGGGCCTAGGTTTTCCTTGGCTACCAAATAGGCCCCCCCGCCATTGGGGTAGGCATCAACCACCTGGCGATAGGACAGAGTTAGAATAAGCAATAGGAATATTATGGCCAAAGCAATGCGTGGCACCCATAGAAACGAGGCCAGACCTATAACTGGAACCATTATCCACAGCATTTCTTCCACCGCATAGGCCACTGATGAGATAGCATCGCTAGCTAGAATAGGCAATCCCCAAAAGACATTGAATTTTTCTTCCCCGAGCCTTTCCGTTTCTAGCGATTTGCCGAAAACCCAACGCATAAATTGTTTAAACAAATTCTCGCGTCCCCCGCAATAGTTTATTCTATATTAGGTAAGCCCTAGCTATTAGGGTTTTTTAAAAATAGTGCCCTGCTTAAGGAATATTTTAACCTTCCGGATAGGATTCATGCCCCAGTTTTCAATAGGATAATTATAATACTTTCTTCGGGTCATGGCACTTTTTTCTTGATGTAGGGAAAACCCTAAAACAAATAAGCAACATGCGGGGTAGTGTCCCCTGCATGTTGCCTTCAAAGAGGGTTATTATCGATATGATATTCAGGACCTGTTTATCCGCTAGTTGGCTAGATAATGGTGATGTCTTTAGCGGGGGCGTCTCCTAATCCTCTTTTTTCTTAATAGCCGGTTTTTGCATTTTACGATAGGATCGCTAATGCATTTATTATAGGGTAATAGGAATTCCCTAATACCGCTCGAATATGGGGCGATATCATATTGCTGAAAATAAACGATTACACCTTCCGGGGTGCAATAAAAACTATCTATGTTGAAAGTTTGTTCCACCAGTTCGGCATAATTTTCGAAATAAATGTCAGGGTTTTCCGCTATCTGTTCGATTATATTATTCTTAATATACGATCTGTAATCACCGGAGCACTTATATAATTCCTTCAGGTTAATAACACGCCCCGTCCTCAGGTTCCAAGTCTGGGAGGTTCTAGCCGTCGTGCCATGCGCTCCGCCGGTGAATTGATAATTATCGAAATACAAACTGATGATACAGGCATCGTCATAGGTCACCTCAAAGGTCTGCAGAGCTTCGAAAACGCGAACGGGAAAATCGTTTTTGATGTCATCTAGGTATTGATCGACAGCTATTTGATAAAGCTTAGTACGGATGTTATTCTCTAAAGCCAGGGCCTTGCCTTTATAGAATTGATTGACAGTCTTAATGGTTTTTTTGAAGTTATCGGAAACGAATTCGGGATACTCTATGCGGTAGGTTAATAGGGTAACTTCGTTATATTTCATATCATCGGAGAGAATCTTGGTATTATAGGGTATTGGCTTTTTCAATCTCATCACCTCAGAATACTATATGAAGTACTCCTAAATATAGTGATTCTTTGTTACTGCAAAACCCCGGAATGTGATCATAGGAGTCTAGCGTCACCCCGTCCCCGTTATTGCGAGGGGCGCAACGCAGTAGCAATCTTAACGAAGTTGGAATGTCGGAAGGGACGGGGGCGGGGAAATCTTTCCCCGGGGTGATAAGCTTTGCGGGGGGAAGATTCCTCGCCAGGCTCGGAATGACGTGGGGCGGCGCGATATGAATATATAAGCGAGCGATTGGCGAAGCATGGCTGCAACACCCAGCGAAGCCGAGTAGGCGAAAGGGGGCGAGTGACAGGACGTCACGAGCGCGCGTCTTCCCATGGACGGGAAGTCCGCGCGGTACCCCTTGAGCCACGAGGCAAGCTGCCGGTGTTGCCCATGCGCAGCGTCCGTCCTTGCGGACACACTGGATGCTCCCTTCGGTCGCTATTAAGGAAGCTGCGAGCGGTATATTCTATTAAGCCGCCATACCTAGACGGGCTATTTCCGTATTATGCCTAAAACCATTTAGGCATAAACCTCGGATATTCTGCGCATGCTACATTAAAGCCAAATATGGGAGGTGTTACAGGGATGTCTAAGTTAGGGCACCAGGCTATCCGTTGCGAAGTATCTACCTGCGAATTCTGGGGTGGAGGGGAGTGCCAGTTGGATTGTATCGAAATCGCTTCCCCCAGGGATGATATCGGAATGGTCCAGGTACAGTATGCCAGCGATAACCCAGATGACGAAAGCATGTGCCGTAGTTTCAAGCTTAAAAGCGACACTATCGGGGATATTATGGTATACTAAACCACCTCAATAGTATTATTAATCCCCATGGTCAGGGACCACAAACAGTGATGGAAAGGGAGTTAGAGGGCGCTTTGACGGTAAGGAA
>CAYRCG010000117.1:0-1255 GCA_964422685.1 uncultured Syntrophomonas sp.
GTCTATCGCTTTCGCGGCTCCATTACATGATATAGGTAAAATAGGGATTTGGGACAGCATACTATTAAAACCGGATGCCCTCAATGCGGAAGAATATGAAATAATGAAAACTCATACTACTACCGGTGCCGGCATCCTAGCCAAATCAAAACACGTAAAGATTAGAATGACCGAGTCTATCGCCCTTACTCACCACGAAAAATGGGATGGAACGGGTTATCCTAAAGGACTAAAAGGGGAAGATATACCACTTGAAGGCAGGATAGTAGCTATATGTGACCAATATGACGCATTGCGCAGCAAAAGGCCCTATAAACCCGCCCTCAGCCACCTACGGGTTATGCAGATTTTGACCGAGGGGGATGAACGGACCAACCCGGGACACTTTGACCCGAGGATTCTCGCGGTATTTTGTAAGATTGCCCGGGAATTCGATGAGATTTTTAACTCTAACCAGTAATAAATAGGGTCACTGCCTTAATTACAGTAAAGAAAGAGGCGGATACTAAGGACAAGATATAAAAAAACTAGGGATCTTCCCTAGCCCGTTAGGGGACGATAAAGAAAAAGTATTCCCTTAACTGATTTTAATATTACCCCGGGTGTTCGAGCTTGCTCGAATTAAAAGGGAAAGCGGTAATAAACCGCTGCAGCCCCCGCTACTGTGAGTGTGATGAACTGCTCGTATAGCCACTGGTGTCAACCGGGAAGGCCGGCAGTTGCAGATGAACGCGAGCCAGGAGACCTGCCCGGGGTAAAAACCATTATATCCTTCGGAGGGAAGGGAGGGTTGCAGATGCGAATGCAGATCGCTTTTCTTTATATTCGCCCGCCTATCTTCCTGATTAATTAGGGAAGATTTTTTTATGGTAATAGAAGGGGTATGTCGGAAGCTGCGGAAAGGAGAGAAACATATGAAAGCAATATACATTAACAGTTCTGGGGGACCGAACCTCGACCCCCCAGAGGGGGCACATAACAAGCCTTTTCTAGCGTTGTTATTAAGCCTGCTGGTGTTTTGTTGTTCGGTCTTATTCATTGCTTCTGCTGCCGAAGCGGCGGCAGACATGGATACCCTGGCCCGGAAAGCCGTATTCTACAATTATAACAGCTATCAACAGGGACAGGCCCTGGATGCTTATGATATCTGGGTATTGGAAAAGGCCGGAGCGGGTGTTGGCGAATGGATGCACGATGGTAAAAGTATCAAGACAAAGAATTTGGCCAAGATAGAGGAAATCCTAAATAATCCTGA
>CAYRCG010000117.1:1355-6440 GCA_964422685.1 uncultured Syntrophomonas sp.
CCCGGCAAGTGCTAGCATAGAAAAGGATGAAACCGCAGTATTCAAGGCTTGCTTAGAATTATTCGATGGCAGACGGGACGATATTAGCGGCAGTGTTAGTTGGCTTATGGCCGATAATGATATAGCCAGTGTTAATGCAGGGCTTGTCCGAGGATTAAAACCGGGGCAGACAACACTTACCGCCACATTAAATGATTATAAAGCATCTGCCGCTTTACTGGTTAATCCCCGAAAGGGTGGAGGGGAATCACCGCGAGTCACTGTCATAGCCAATATCGCCGTAGTCGGAAAAGACGGGAGTTTACTATTCGGTCCCAGCACAGTAAGCATTTCCCCTAAGGATAGATTCGGCCTAACGGCTATGGGGGCTTTAAACAGAACCGGTTTGGGATGGAGCCTATCTGAGCATTTTGCAGGCTTTATTATAGAGATAGGCGGGGAACGAAATCAGGGCATGGCCGGCTGGATGTATTCGCTCAACGGCAGGGTTCCCGGTATATCGGCTAGTGAACAAGCTGTTTCCGATGGGGATCGGGTTATATTTTGGTATAGTGAAGACGCGCTGGCCGGCAGTCCGGGGTGGGAGGATTTGGGCAATAGCCCAATAGCTAAAGAGAAAAAAGAAAGGCCCCCGGAGGAAAAAGAAAAACTCCCGGAACTTGAAATCAAACCGGACGAAGGATTGCCTACTCCTGCAGCCAGGGTACATTTCAGCGATGTTGATGAAAGCTTGGGATGGGCCAAGGATGCTATAGAAATACTAGCAGGCAAAGGTATAATATCGGGTCGGGGAGAACATTTTGATCCCTTGACCCCGGTAAGCCGGGCCGAGTTTATTGCTTTGATCGCCCGGGCCTTTGGCAGCAGCAGCAACGAATATACCGGAATTACCCCTAATGACGTGAAGCCGATGGATTGGTTTTACCCTTCATTGCAGTTTTGTCTGAGGGAGGGGATAGTTTCCGGCTATCCAGACGGCAGTTTTCGCCCCGGAGATACCATCAGCCGCCAGGAAATAGCCTGTATTCTTTATCGACTGAAGAAAGAAAGCCGAATAGCAGGAATTCCACTATCCCCAAGCTTTAGGGATGAAGATGCTATAGCTCCCTGGGCTTTAGGTGCCATCAAGGAGCTAGCTGCACTGAAAGTGATGCAGGGTTATGAAGATGGAAGGTTTCAGCCTGAACAAGCCTGCAGCCGAGCCGAGGCAGCGGTGATCTTGTTTCGTTATTTAGAAAGCACTACATGATATAAAGGGATGATTCCGCTGCAAAAACCCCTTCTTGTAGCATAGGGTTGCATAAATATACAAAGCGGGCGTTGGCGAAGCATGGATGCAACACCCGGCGAAGCCGAGTAGGCGAAAGGGGGCGAGCGACAGGACGCCCTAGGCGCGCGTCTTCCCATGGACGGGAAGTCCGCGCGGCACCCCTTGAGCCACGAGGCAAGCCGCCGGTGTTGCCCATGCGCAGCGTCCGTCTCCGCGGACACACTGGATGCTCCCTGCGGTCGCTATTAAGGTAGCGGCGAGCGGTATATTTATGCAGGCAAATGAATAAATATTACTTTTTGCAGTGGAATCAGGGATATATATGATGAAAAGACGAGAGGATGGATTCGCAGGGGTGGTTTTTGACCACCCGGCCAGCCCAAATCGCTACTAAAGGAGAGAAGGATGAGGATAGGAATCAAAGATAAGTCTCGGGGACCGTTATTCCGTTCCCCGATAATAAACCCCAAAAACCGTCCCCTGGTGTTGGCGCTTTTTTTACTATTACTCTTAGCAGGCTGTTCAGTAGAGTCTGCTAAGGACGGACTACCGCCAGGTGATAACGCTTCGCCTATTTCCGCAAATAGCCAAAGCCGGGAGGAAACTTCTTCACTCTCGCCAGAGCCCTCCCCGGAGGCTATGAAAGAATCCCAGGCTGATTCTTTACCTCCGGAGATTGGACTAGGCGGGGATAAGCATAGTTCGCCGCCAGCAGAGAATGAACCGCTAGTGCTTAAGGCTCAAGTGCGTTTACTAGTTACCCGGGATGATGGTAAAGAGGTTATTTTTGACCAGGAAGTGGATTTACTAGAGGATGCCAGCGTAATGGACATTTTAAAAGTCCATTTAGAAGTGGAAAGCAGCTACGGCGGAGGTTTTGTCACTGGTATCAATGGCTTAAAATCAGTGCGCGCGGGCCCGGGGCGAGAGGCGCAGGATTGGTTTTATTATATAAATGGAAATTCAGCCAATATCGGGGCTGCTTCCTGCCATCCGGTGGCGGGGGATGAGATATGCTGGGATTACCATAGTTGGGGAGCGGAAGGAAGATAGATGGTTAATGATACCTTGCTTAATTACCACGCCAAGGATAACCTTGTTCATAACCTGCATCCGTTAAGCAATCTGAGCTATATACTAGCGATAAGCATATTGGCCCTTATATTTCACCATCCTCTTTACCTGGCATCTTTATTGCTGGCAGCGGGCCTAGTGGTGGTTTCCTCCGGCCATGGCCGTGAGTGGAGTGTTTATCTTAAGTTCGCTGTAAGCTTGACAATTATTATATTGCTCCTGAACATGATATTCTCGCGGGAAGGGGAAACGATATTATTTTCCCTTAAACTTTTACCTAATGCGGCCCCGCTTGATTTAAGTTTAGAATCACTGGCTTTCGCCGGCGGAATGGGCCTGCGCCTGTTGGTAATCATAACGGCTTTCTGCCTTTATGCTCAAGCCTTGGATCCTGATCGCATCTTGCGGCTGTTCTCCGGAGTAGGGAAGGGAAAGACGATTTTAGCTATTACCTTATCCGCCCGTCTTTTCCCACAGTTTGTGAGTGATTACCGGAGAATAATGGAAATTTCCCGCTGCCGCGGAATTGACCCTTATCAAGGCAAGCTTGGGCAACGAATTCGCCGTTTTAGGCTGGTTGTGGCGGTTCTATTTTCATCTGCGCTGGAGGAAGCCTTGGGATTGGCGGAATCCATGTATGCCCGGGGATATGGCAGCGGGCAGCGCAGCCAAAGAAAGTTTACTTTATGGCGCCCGCGTGATTTCCTGGTTATAGCAGGGGTGATAAGCGCATTTTCCTGCGGAATACTAGCGTATGGGCAAGGATGGACCAGCTTTATTTATTATCCCCGCCTCGCTTGGGAATTTTCTGGTCCGGGTGTCTTGCTTTTGATGACGATATCTTTAGTTATCCCATCTATCCTTAATTGGGGGTGCAAGCTTTCTCCTCACTTCTTATCAAAGATTTGACTTATTTTTATCCCGATGAAATACCAGCCGCACTGCAGGGGATTAATCTAACCCTTAATGAAGGTGACTTTGTTTTGCTTTCAGGGGCTTCCGGCAGCGGTAAAAGTACATTGCTCAAGGCTATAGCCGGTTTGGTCCCAGACTATCACGGGGGATGCCTTAGCGGCGGTATTTATATAGACCATATACCGATGACGCAGCTCGGGCAGCGACAGCGCTTACAAAAAGTGGGAATAGTTTTCCAGGAGGCGGAGCGGCAATTATTGATGAACACGGTTGAGGCAGAAATCGCCTTTTCTATGGAGAATCTGGGGTTATCTGCCGCCTTGATTGAGCGCCGTATTATGGAAGTATCCAGCGCCTTGGATTTGACTGATTGCTTGCAGCGACCGACATCAACTTTATCAGGAGGGCAAAAGCAAAAAGTGGTCTTGGCTTCGGTTTTAGCCTGGGAGCCGGAAATTCTCCTTTTGGATGAACCGACTTCCCAACTTGATCCTGTTGCCGCAGAACAGATTTTAAACAGCATACGGCGCCTTAATGAAGACAGCGGCTTGACGATAATTCTGGCTGAACAGAGGCTGGAAAGATGTTTTCATTTAGCGGATAGAGTTCTGGTGATGAAGGACGGAGCCATAGTATGCGACGAGGCGGACTTGGATCGATTTTCCCGCTGGGCTATGGAAAACGAGCCTTCCTGCCTTCCCCCGCTAGCCCGCTTATTTGCCGGTACTGACTTAGGGAAAATTCCGACCAGCATAAAAGAGGGAAGGAAACTTTTAAAAAGCGCGGCTTCCCATCTGTGCTCTGCTTCAGCTATTTCGGCAGTAAAAGTTGAACCTGAAGTCCAGAACCCCAGCGGGGAAAAAACCAGTTCGGCATTGCCGCTGATAGAGGTAGAGAAGCTCTGGTTTCGCTACCCGGAAGGTGATGAAGCATTAAAGGACATTTCCTTTCAATTGCTAGCGGGGGAAATTTCCGTGCTTATGGGGCCTAATGGTGCCGGAAAGAGCACCCTGCTCAAAAACCTGAACGGACTTTTACCCCCGAGCCGGGGCAGGGTTAAAATATGTGGTAAGGATAATAAGGGGGTTCCGGTAGCTGAATTGGCCCCTAGCGTCGCCTATCTTTCCCAAAACATAGATGACTACCTTTTCTTGCCTACGGTCAGGGAGGAAATAGAGTTTGGTCTGCAACATTTAGATAAAAAGGAAAATGCGAAAAACAGATGCGAAAAAGCTTTGCGCCGATTTGACCTTCTTGGCCTGAGCACGGCGAACCCCCGTGATCTTAGCCGGGGTGAGCGGCAACGGGTGGCCTTAGCGGCAGTTATGGCCGTCGACCCCCCAGTTCTATTGCTAGATGAGCCGACTCAGGGCCTGGACTATCGTTATAAAGAAAAATTAGGCCGTTTCCTCAGAGTTCTGCGCCTAGAAGGCAAGGCTATCCTTATGGTCAGCCATGATGTGGAATTCCTGGCTGAATATGCGGATAAGGTGATTTTCCTAGCCAATGGTTCTTTGCTCTGTTCCGGCAGCAAATATGATATGCTAAGTTCCTCCGCCTATTACTCCCCTCAGGTTGCCAAAGTGTTTCGGGGCATGGTGGAAGGGGTGGTGACTTTAGAGCAAGCTCGGGAAATTGTGCGACAATTTGGACGTGAGGCGTGAGGCGTGTGAGCGGCTTGGAATGTCTAACGCCCCTGTCATTGCGAGGAGCGAAGCGACGTGGCAATCTTCCCCGGGGTGATAAGCTTTGCAGGGGGGAATCCCTCGCTAGGCTCGGAATGACGCGGGGCGGCGCGATATGAATATACCAGCGAGCGATTGGCG
>CAYRCG010000118.1:0-6418 GCA_964422685.1 uncultured Syntrophomonas sp.
AAAAGACTTGGGTTTATAATTAGCAGGCCTTGCTGAAAAAATAAAGCAGGGCCTGGTTTTATTTTCTGATTATTAATCTCTGTCAATTACGGGGGGTGAGGGGTGAGGGGTGAGGGGTGAGGGGTGAGGCCCGCCCTTGTCATTGCGAGGAGCGAAGCGACGTGGCAATCTTCCCCTAGGGGTGTAGGGGTGAGGGGTGAGGGGTAATAGCTGCTGCTTGATACCGTTGCAAGTAATCGGGGTAAAGATTCCTCGCGGTGCTCGGAATGACACGGGGGCTGCGCCCGGAATTTTCATGCACTACGTGCACCACGGTAAACGAAAAGGGTCAGGGCCATCCGCTGTTTAATGGTTGAGATATTATCAGTGTCCATCAGCGCCCGAAGGGTCAGCGTAAATCTGCGTCTAAAAACCTCTTTCATAGCAATGACATAAGGATACAGGCTCGGAACGACAGATTGACTGCCTTTGCAAAGAACGAAGCGCGCCCCTGTCATTCCCCGAAAATAAAAGGGCAACGGAGATTCCGTTGCCCGGTAGAATGAATTCAGAAGTGTTTATTAAGGAACTATAGTTATATATCTCTGGTCCAGAGAGAAGCCATCGCAGCGCCGCCACCGACACAAAGGGAAGCCCCACCCTTGGTAACTCCTAATCTTTCCATCTCGTAGTAGAGGCTGACGATAATTCTCAGTCCGGTACATCCGACAGGATGGCCCAGGCCGATTCCGGAACCATTGTTATTGATGTTGCCCTTCTTGTCCAGGGTACCGATGTTCAGTTCGATGCCGGCTTCTTCCTTAATCATCTTGCCTACACCGATTACCTGGGCGGCGAAAGCTTCGTTGATTTCCCAGTAATCCACATCGTCATAAGCCCAGCCGGCTTGCTTCAACACCTTGGGGATAGCTACTGCCGGTCCCAGGCCCATAACCTTGGCGTCCACACCTTCACTGCAGATGTTGACTAGTTTCATTAAGGGCTTGATTCCCAATTCTTCCGCTTTCTTCTTGGTCATGAAAACGGCTGCGGCGGAAGCATCATTCAAACCGGAAGCATTAGCAGCTGTTACCACCCCGTTCTTTCTGAAAGCAGGGGATAATCTGGCCATAGCCTCCATGCTGGCACCACGAATGGGATGCTCGTCAGCTTCAAAGAGTACTTCTTTTCTCTTTATTTTAACCGGAACAGGAACGATTTCTCTCTTAAATATGCCTTCGTCATTGGCAGCAACTGCCCTGGTGTGACTGATCAGAGCCAGCTCATCGCATTCTTCTCTGTTAATGCCATACCTTTCCGCGATGTTTTCTGCGGTTCCACCCATGTGGATATTGCCGGCCAATTGACATACCAGTCCATCAGCTAGCATGGAATCTTCTAGTTTGCCGTCGCCCATTCTATATCCCCATCTAGCTTTTTGCACTAAATAAGGTATGTTGCTCATACTTTCAGTTCCGACTACTACGGCTATTTCAGTTTTACCTAGCATTAGGTTATGGGCAGCAATCTCTACTGCACGCATAGCGGAAGCGCAATTCTGGTTTACCATCATGGCACCTGATCTGTCAGGCAGGCCGGATTGGATAGCAACTATACGGGCCGGGCAGGAGCCATTGCCATGGTGCAGACACATACCCAGGGTCAGTTCGTCTATCATGGAAGCTTCGATACCGGCCCTTTTGATCGCTTCGGCTATAGCAAATTTGGACAGTTCATTGGCTCTATAGTCTTTTAACGTTCCACCATAATCACCGATAGGTGTCCTACACGCACTAACCATTACGACTTCATTAAGTTCTGCCATTCTTTGTAATCCCCCTTAATTTTTCTTTTTTTTAACAACGCCACATTTTGGATAAAGTCGGAAGGTAATCGCAGGCTATTTATCTATTACCGCAATTCTCCCGCGGGGTCATCCCTGGCCCCAAGCGCTAAAACATTTTTAGAAAGACAAATCACCCCCTAGTGAAAAAACTAAAACAAAGCGAATATAATTATTTAAAAATGATATTGACTTGGTTCCCGCGAGTCGGTTCATTTATATGTTGTTAATACTGCCTAAACGGAATTTAGACCCAGAAACGGAAGATAGTACATACAAACCCAATGAAAATTAACGCTGAACTTTGCGGTAGATTATTGTTACGCACAGGTATGACCTTGAGTGATTGTTATAAACCTGTGCAGACAGCGTAAAATATCCTTGTACTTGTTATCTGTTATCTATGATTCGGTCCCCGGCCGTAGAAGGGGAGAAAAGGAAACTTGGGTTTCTCTCTATATTTATAGAACTTATTCTGCAAAAAAAGCAAAATACCTGCTAGCTATAAAAAATTTATTGAAAATAGCCCACAAGAACCTCCAAGGCTACCCTATCATTCCAATTGACCCCGCCATATTCCTGCGCAACGGCCAGTTATGACTACAAATAGCGATTTAAGATTACCACGTTGCAACTTTCCTCGCAATGGTCAATCAACCCATCATACCGAGCGCGCCTCATGTTATACCAAGCGCAGCGGGGAATCTCCTCCCGAAGTATCCCTCACCGATTAAATAATCAAAAAAACCCGGGCAAGATGTGCGTTAATCTTGTATAATGAACTAAGTATGGGCGGGTTGCCACCCTTTAAGGAGGAACGCCATGAAAACTAATGTTTTTAGCAGGGAGTTAAGGGCCGAGCTTATGGATGTAGACAGGGCTTTCAAGGAAAACCTTTTGCCCTGCTGGGATGACATCAGCCGTTATGTTAAGATGCTGGATGATGATTTTACCTGGGGGCAATTCCCTCCCTTGGTCTATATAGTATATAAATGTTTGGGCATAAATAAAGCCCTATCTATCGATATGACCAATATATTTAAAACTATCTTTCTGGCTAACAGCATCCATGCTTTGGTCAAGGACGATGAGGAAGGTCAAAAACACAATCAGGATTTACAGTTTGCTATTTTAATCGGTGATTATATGCTCGGGCGTATGCTTAAGCTCCTGGTCGAAGCCGAAGCGGACCAACTAGTAGGGCAATTTGCCTCAATGATGGTGGAAATCAACGAAGGCCGAGTGATAGACAGGAAACTGCAGGCTGATCATAGGGAAGTCCTACAAAAGACCCATGGTTCTATGTACGCTACGGCTTTTGCGACCGCGGGCACCCTGGCGGGGATGAGCGGAATGATATGGGAGAACTGCAAGCAATTGGGCTTCAATCTGGGGATGGCGATAGAACTGCTAAACATAGCTGCGGCGGAAGAGGAAGCCCAGCTTTATATACATGGAGCGGAGAGAAATTATAAAACCTTAAAAGAACACTGGCGCCTGGAAAACAACTTTTTAGAGGCAATAATTGATGAAATACATTTGCCTCTATGTAGGACGGGCAGCCTAGCGGTGGTATAATCTCCTTCCTAGGCGTGAGGCGTGAGACGTGAGACGTGAGGCGTGAGGCGTGAGGTGTGAGACGTGAGACGTGAGGCGTGAGGCGTGAGGTGTGAGACGTGAGACGTGAGCGCTTAGAATGTCCGACGCCCTTGTCATTGCGAGGAGCGAAGCGACGTGGCAATCTTAACGAAGTTGGTAAGTTGGAAGGGACGGGGGGTTAAGATTCCTCGCAAGCTCGGAATGACAGTATAGCGCTCGGAATTTCCATGCGCGGGGCGCACCACGGTTAACGAAAAGGGTCAGGGGGCATCCGCTGTTTAATGGTTGAGATATTATCAGCGTCCATCAGCGCCCGTAGGGTCAGCGTAAATCTGCGTCTAAAAACCCCTTTCATAACAATGACATTAGGAAGCTATTCATATCAACCAGGGAGGACTTATAATGGCCTATAAAGATTTACGGGAATTCATCCAGGTATTAGAGGATGCGGGGGAGCTTAAACGAATCAGCGTCGAGGTTGACCCCGAACTAGAGATAACCGAAATTACCGACCGGGTAAGCAAAGACTACGGACCGGCCCTATTATTTGAAAAAGTGAAAGGTTCCTCCATGCCTGTTCTCATTAACGCCTTTGGTAGTGAAAAAAGAATGGCCATGAGTTTGCAGGTGGATAAGTTAGACGATTTGGCCGCGGAGATAATGAGTTTTTTGGAGATAGCCGATACCGTTCCCCAGTCGCTAATGGATAAAGTCAAGGTTTTGCCTAAACTGGCGCAAATATCTTCCTTTTTGCCCCGAATAGTAAAAAACGGCTCCTGTCAGGAAGTGGTAGATATGAACCCTTCCCTGCATAAAATACCTGTACTCCATTGCTGGCCCGAAGACGCCGGACGCTTTATTACCCTGCCCCAGGTTTACACCAAAGACCCCGAAACCGGGAAACGAAATAACGGTATGTACCGTTTGCAGGTATTCGATGCTCAAAGCACCGGAATGCATTGGCATACCCATCATGATGGGGCGGAAAACTACCGGAAGAATTGCCAGAAGGGCCAGATAACCGAAGTAGCAGTAGCCCTGGGCGGCGATCCAGCTATTACCTATGCTGCCACCGCACCCTTGCCCAAGGATATTGACGAGCTTATTTTCGCCGGTTTTATCCGTAAAAAACCGGTAGATTTAGTTAAATGTAAGACAATTGATATGGAAGTGCCAGCTGATGCCGAAATCATCCTCGAAGGATATGTAAACCCTGACGAACGCAGGATAGAAGGTCCCTTTGGCGACCATACCGGCTATTATTCCCTAGCGGATGAATACCCGGTTTTTCATGTAAAATGCATCACTCATAGAAAAGACCCCATTTACCCCACCACTATAGTAGGCAAACCCCCGCAGGAAGATTGCTACATGGCCCTGGCCACCGAGCGCATTTTTTTGCCCCTGTTAAAAATGCAATTGCCGGAGGTCGTAGACATGCATCTTCCTATGGAAGGGGTATTTCATAACTGTGTTCTGGTATCTATCAAGAAATCATTCCCCGGTCATGCACGCAAGATTATGAGCTCCATGTGGGGAATGGGACAGATGATGTTTGCTAAATTCATAATTGTCGTAGATGAGGATGTTAATGTGCAGAATGTTTCCGAGGTAATGTGGAAAGTCTTCAATAATGTTGACCCGAAAAGGGATACCATGATAGTAGAAGGCCCTTTGGAGGTATTGGATCACTCCGCTCCCTTGCCCCTCATCGGTTCCAAAATGGGTATCGATGCCACCCGGAAGTGGAAAAGCGAAGGGCATAACCGGGAATGGCCTAAAGATATAGTAATGAATCCGGAAATAAAAGAATTGGTAAGCAGAAGATGGAGTGAATACGGGTTTGAATAAGCTGCAAGAATTCCTAAGAATGGTAGACTTCGGCCATAGTCTTTTCGCCTTGCCTTTTGCTTACTTAGGAGCTTTCCTGGCCGCTCAGGGAATGCCTAGCTGGCCGCAGCTGCTATGGATTACCTTGGCTATGGTAAGTGCCCGCACCGCCGCTTTATGCCTTAATCGTTTAATAGATCGCCATATCGACCGGGCCAACCCCCGTACCAGCGATTGGACCCTGGCCGCCGGACGCCTGCCCCTCGCATTAGTCTGGTTTTCAGTAATCTTTTTTATCCTCTTGCTTTTTTATTCTGCCTCACGTCTAAATCCCCTCTGCCTAAAACTTTCACCACTGGCAGTCCTAGCCCTGTGGGGCTATTCTTATACCAAACGCTTTACCTGGTGGTGTCATCTTCTTTTAGGAATGGCAATCGGCTTAGGACCGGTTGGCGCTTGGTATGCCATAACCGGAACCCCGGACTGGCAGCCGATTATATTGGGGATGGCAGTAGCCTGTTGGATTGCAGGATTTGACAGTATGTATGCCTGCCAAGATATAGAATTCGACCGGGTGCAAGGTTTGTATTCTATACCGGCCCGCTTCGGCATGGAAGGGGCCTTGCTTTTTTCGACGGCATTCCATGTTTTCACAGTAATTTTTCTAATACTAAATGGGCTAATCCTACATCTCGGTTTATTCTATTATCTCGGGGTAGCCTTTGTAGGGGTTCTTTTGTTTTATGAACACAGCATCGTGAAACCCCATGACCTGAGCCGGGTAAACTTTGCATCTTTTAAGATAAATCACTATGTGGGTCTGATCATGTTCGTTATGGCCTTACTGGATATTATCCTGTAGACGAAGCCAAGCTAAGCGGAAGACGGGGGGCGTGCTGCACCTTGCCCTTGCTATATGAATTAGGACTTAAGATTGCCACGTCGCTACGCTCCTCGCAATGACAGGGGCGGATGTCATTCTAGGTGAAGCTCCGTATCATACCGAGCGGAGTCCCGTGTCATTGCTATGAAAGGGGTTTTTAGACGCAGATTTACGCTGACCCTTCGGGCGCCGATGGACGCTGCTAATATCTTAACCACTGAACAGCGGGTGCCCTGACCCTTTTCGTTTACCGTGGTGCACGTAGTGCGTGAAAATTCCGAGCT
>CAYRCG010000119.1:0-6261 GCA_964422685.1 uncultured Syntrophomonas sp.
CCGGTTAACAGCCGGATGCTCTACCGTTGAGCTATCGAGGAAAATGTCCCAACGAGAACTATTATATAGTGTTCCCTGTTGGCTGTCAACCTTATGGCGGGCGGGATAGAAATTAGGCTACTACTCAATATAATCTTTCAGTTTCTTGCTACGGGACGGATGTCTGAGTTTACGTAAAGCCTTGGCTTCGATCTGGCGGATACGCTCCCGGGTAACTCCAAATTCTTGTCCTACCTCTTCCAAAGTGCGGGGACGGCCATCATCTAGCCCAAAGCGTAGGCGTAATACCTTCTCTTCTCTATCAGTTAGGGTCTCTAGAATACCATCCAGATGTTCCCGCAACAAAACAAAAGAGGCAGATTCTTCCGGCGATTCAGCTTCCTCGTCAGTAATGAAATCCCCGAGATGGCTATCATCTTCTTCTCCGATGGGAGTTTCCAGTGAAACTGGTTCCTGGGCTACTTTCATTATTTCGATTACCCTATCTACAGCTATATCCATTTCCTCTGCGACTTCAGCCGGAGTAGGTTCCCGGCCAAGTACCTGCAATAAACCTCTCTGTATACGAGACAACTTGTTTATGGTCTCTACCATGTGTACCGGTATTCTAATAGTCCTAGCCTGATCGGCTATGGCCCTCGTTATCGCCTGCCTTATCCACCAGGTGGCGTAGGTACTAAACTTATAACCCTTACGATAATCGAATTTTTCTACTGCCTTTATAAGGCCCAGGTTTCCCTCCTGAATCAAATCCAGGAAAAGCATCCCCCGTCCGACATAACGCTTGGCTATGCTTACCACCAGGCGCAGATTAGCCTCAACAAGTTGCCTTTTGGCCTCTTCTTCGCCCGCTTCAATTCTTTTAGCTAAATCAACCTCCTGGGCGGCTACTAGTAAAGATACCCGCCCAATTTCCTTAAGGTACATCCTGACTGGGTCATCTATTTCAATTCCATCAGGTATTGCCACCTCTTCAGTTTCGATATTTTCGTTTTCTTCTTCAATATCCTGCTCGGCACCTACGTTTATTCCCAGACTTTGGAGATGCTCAAAAATATCATCTATCTGATCTGCTTCCAGGTTGAAGCTATGCAATTCTTCGGTTATCTCTTCGTAGCTGAGATTTTTCTTCTTTTTGCCTTTTTCCGCTAGGGCTACCACTGCTTCTGCTAGTTTCCTATCCAGTTTCATCTTTTCCCCCCTTCCTGACCGATATTTTTATAAATCTATTTAAGTTTAGAATGAACCTTAATAAACTGTAGAAGTCCCCTTCCTCGCGCAAATTTTCAATTTGGGAGAACTGGCGTTTCCAAGCCTGTTCTGCTATCTCCCTTTTAGTCTTTCGCATAAAAAGCTGGATTTCTATTTCTCCGGGCAAATCTTCTTCTTCCATTAATAAAGCTAAACGAGCAAAAGAAGAACCTAACCCCTGCTGATTGGCCGCTAAGGCGAATAACTCCAAGTCCCCCCGGGTGCTGGCTGCTAATCCTTCATATATTTGCGCTAGGGCCCTTAAATCTTCTTCTTGTAAAAAACCTAAACCGATTTGGCTTTTTATCTGTTCAAAATACCCGGGATTTTTGAACATAGCCGCTACTATCTTCTCATTATCACTATAATTAGCGTATTTTATATTATCTCTTATTATCTTGCTTTTATTCCTTTTTATACCTGGTGTGCGTTTCCCTTGCTTTTTCAGTTCCCGATAAACCAGATTTTCTTCGATTCTTAGCCTGCGGGCCAGCATCCTAACGTAATAGTCCTTTTCTATTTCACTATTTAACCGTCCTATATCTTCCCTTAAATAGTCTATGACCCCAATTTGGGCCTTTAGATTAAGCTCTACTTCCTGACTGAGGTATCTATTCATCTTGAACTCTATATTACTAAGCCTATTATTCTGTATATAGCGCCAAAACTCCTCTTTCCCATGTTTACCTATATAATCATCGGGATCCTCTCCCAGGGGGAGGCTTACTACCGATACTTCATTCCCCGCAATCCCCATAATTTCTATAGCCCTTAGGGTCTCCCTTTGTCCAGCTTCGTCCCCATCATAAAGTAATAAAGCTTTTTCACAATACCTTTGTAGCAACCGTGCCTGCTCGGAGGTTAAAGCTGTCCCCATAGTAGCCACAACATTATTAATGCCTGACTGCTGCAGTTTAATACAATCGATATAGCCCTCCACGACTATAGCCTCATTGGCTTGACGTAGCGCATCCTTGGCCTGGAATAATCCATAAAGTATTTTGCGTTTAGAAAAGAGCTCTGTTTCTGGTGTATTCAAATATTTGGGAAGACTACTTTCGAGTACTCTGCCACCTAATCCCACTATGTCACCGTTATAATCCCTTATCGGGAATATCAAACGCCCACGCAATAGGTCATAATAGCTATCTTTTTTTGTACTACGCTTCAGTAAACCCGATAAAAGCATATGTTCCCGAGCGTAACCTTTCCTTAATAGGTAGTCTCGTAATCTCCCCCATTCATCGGGGGCATAGCCTAATTGGTATTTTTCTATGGTCTCTGTATCTATTCCCCTTCTGCGCAAATATTCCCGGACCGGTGTTCCCTCCCGGCTGGTTAAAATTTGTTGGTAAAACTCTACCGCAGCCCGGTTCACTTCTAACACCGGTATAATTGATTCGTTTTTTCCCCCCGGACGCGATTTTTCCAGTGTCAATCCGGCTTTTCCGGCTAAATATTCTAAGGCATCCTTAAATTCGACATTGTCCCTTTTCATAACAAAGGAGAATATATCTCCGCCGGCGTGACAACCAAAACAATAAAACATGTTCTTCTCCGGAGTTACACAAAAGGAAGCAGTTTTTTCCTGATGGAAAGGACATAAGCCCCAATAGCGATTGCCCTTTCGATTCAGATTTACGGTTTCGGAAACAATCTCCACAATATCCAGGCGTTTTAGTATTTCTTGTGGCAAGATATCATTATATGTCGCCAATGCCTTCACCTACTATTCTACTTAGAGTTCTAAAATCCTGCTAAATATTCGTAATTTGTCATTTTTCTATGTGATTCAAAAAATCGCCAAGATACGATTGCCCAGCGAACAAATGTGATACTACTTAAATAACGCCATCTTATATGGGGATCTTTCCGGCTTCCGGCACCAGCGAGCGGGGCACAAATATGTCTTGAAATAATGAAATACAATAGGCATCACTCATACCGGAAATATAGTCAGCTACCGCCCGCTCCAGCCCTTCCCTTTCGGCTATCTCTAAATAAATGGCTGTCATTCTATCCGGGTGCTTGCAATAATGTTTGAATAATAATTCGATAATAAAAATAGCTCTGCTTCGCTCTGCTTGACAAACCGGGCCCTGGTATATTTCTTTAAACATAAAATCGCGCAACCCTATCAGGGCGCTTTCTACCCGGGGGCTGGGCATAACCCCAATTCTTTCCCCCTTTTGCATAAGATGGCGCGTATTAGTGATGGTATCCGTTACCAGGGTTGCGATCCTTTGACTATGGGTATAACCTAAAACATCCAGGTATTCGGTTGGGATATCCTCAGTCTTAAGTAGCCCGGCCCTTATCGAATCATCGATATCATGTTGCACATAGGCGATTTTATCGCTTAGGCGGATTGTCTGTCCTTCTAGGGTATAGGAGCGGCTCTCGTGAATATTGTAACCGCTATGGTGCAAAACCCCATCTAACACCTCATGACTCAGGTTCAAGCCTTCCCTTCCTTTATGTTGTTCGACCTTGGTTAAAACGCGAATACTATTCTCATTATGGCGAAACCCGCCGCTAAGCAATTGATCAAGTGCCTGCTCTCCGGCATGGGCAAACGGTGTATGCCCTAGATCATGGGCTAAAGCCATAGCCTCAATTAAATCCAAATTGAGGTTTAGCCCCGCCCCAATAGTTTTAGCTATTTGGTTAACCTCCAGGGTATGGGTTAACCTGCTTCTATAGTGGTCCCCGGGGGGGGCTATGAAAACCTGGGTTTTATGCTTCAAACGGCGAAAAGATTTGGAGTGAACTACTCTATCTCGGTCTAGCATAAAACAACTGCGAACCGGATCAGGCTCCTCTTCTATCTCCCGCCCTTTTGATTTACCGGATAGACAGGCCGCTCTATCAAGCATAGCGTTCTCCCTGGCCTCTATTTCTTCCCGGATGTCCATATACCCACCCCTTTTTGTTCTTAGAAATACCAGAAAAAAATCCTCGGGCTGTAGGTCCAAGGATTATGTTCGATATTCTGATTAAGCCCAAAGGCATTATCGTATCCTTAAATCCCTGGTAGCCGCAGCTACTTCCCATATCCTTTTCCCTAGTATGCGACTGCGATTTATAGCATTATCATCCTCATTAGCCGGGCGCTGTCCGGCTCCTCCCATATGACCACAATCATCTTCATGGAATCCATCCCCTACTACTATCATACCTTGCACGAACATCATATCTTGAATGGCCCGCAAAGTAGTCTCCTGGCCTCCGAAGCGGGAAGCACCTATTGTAATCGCCCCCCCTACCACATTCAGTAGTTTTTTTCCGCTACGCAAAGTACGGCTTTTGTCCCAAAAGGCTTTAAGCTGAGCGGAAACCGTGCCGAAATAAACGGGGCTCCCTATTATCAAGCCCTCAGCCTGGGATATTAGAGCGTAAGCCTTGGATATTTCATTCCCCTCCATACACTTTCCGGTACAAGGCGAGGAGCAGGCAACGCAGAAGGGGTTCTTCTGATCTTTAATTATTTGCTGGCAATGAAGTATATGGGTGCTTGCTCCAAGTTTCCTGCACGAATCCAAAGCCTCATTTATGAGAAAGGCGGTATTGCCGTTTTTGTGGGGGCTGCCGTTAATGCCAATTATTTTAGGGTGTGACATTCTTCTACCTCCGTTAATATTTATATACTACAGTAGATATGCTTAATCCTTCATTTTGTTTCTATAAATCATTCCCGATAAACTGGGGATCGCCTTCCGTCCTATATGGCAATACTTCCGTCCTGCGTTATCCCGATAAGATATCCCCCATTTTATTTCCTTATGAAAAACTTTATAATAATAGCAATAAGCACAATAATTGTAACAGCTAACCCATTTGCCTGAATGCTTGCATACCAAGGTGCAGACTGCATATCATATAAACCAGGGTTTTTTATATAAGCGAAATACTTGTATATAGAATGGCCTATAAATACACCGGTAAATGAACCAATTATATAATTCAAAATAGTATCCAATTTTTCTGCCATGTAGCCCTTTCGTTCTAACCTTATCTTACTGCTTGATTTAGTTCCACTTACGCTCGTTAGAACACATATTTGGTTGATCCCCCAAATAATACAAGGTGCCATCCCTAGTCTTAAGGTAAGACACCCTGTTATTTTCTATATGTTTTTTAAATTTACTTCGATTGGTCTTTTGCGTTCACTGCTGCCTGGGCGGCGGCCAATCGGGCAGCCGGAATCCTATAAGGTGAACAGCTCACATAATCCAAACCTATTAGGTGACAAAACTCTATTGAACTGGGTTCTCCACCATGTTCGCCGCAGATTCCCATCAACATATCTTCTTTAATTCCGCGAGCCTTTTCCACTGCTAACCGCATTAGATTTCCCACACCCTTACGGTCTAAGACTGCAAAGGGATTATCCCTTATTATTTTTTTCTCCAAATATATCGGTATGAATTTCCCCTCGGCATCATCTCGGCTAAAGCCGAAGGTTGTTTGGGTCAGGTCATTGGTGCCAAAAGAAAAGAACTCTGCTTCGCGGGCTATTTCGTCTGCCATAATACAAGCTCGGGGCAGCTCTAACATGGTACCTATGGCAAAGTTTAATTCGCGATTGTTCTCTTTCCTCACCTGTTCATAAATATCCAATATTTCTTCCTTCAGCAAAGACAACTCGGCTATATCCATCACCAAGGGTATCTCAATTTCTGTAAAACAATCAATTCCTTCTTTTTGCAGTTGCAGCATAGCTTCGAAAATAGCCCTGGCTTGCATACCGTATATTTCGGGGTAGGTAAGCCCTATTCTACAACCTCGGTGACCTAGCATGGGGTTGGCCTCGGATAGGCTATGTACTTTTTTCAGGAGTTCTTCCTTTTCCAGAAGTTCTATGCCACCTATACTTTGGTGTTTCATTTCCGCTATCTCTAGCGCTAGGGTTTCCGGGTGAGGGAGGAACTCATGCAAGGGGGGATCTAGGAGGCGGATAGTAACCGGATGGGGGGCCATCGCTTTTAGTATTCCATAAAAATCATCCCG
>CAYRCG010000120.1:0-6174 GCA_964422685.1 uncultured Syntrophomonas sp.
TCAGGCCTCTGCCTACCGTCCTCCGTTTTTGAGGGCTTGGCGATATACTTTCGCATAGCTCTGTGCTTCCCGTTCCAGAGAGAAGTTCTCTTTTACCAGTTTCCCGGCCTCCGCACCCATCTTCTGGCGTTTATCTGCTGATACTAACATCTTCCGGGCAGCAGATGCCAATTCCTCCCGATTTCTTATGTAGTATCCCTGCTGCCCATCCTCGATAATGCCCAGATTCCCCGGTACCGCCGTTAATATGGCGGGCTTATTTAAACTCATGCCTTCCAGTAATGCCTGGGGTTGCCCCTCCGCCTGAGAAGTGTTAAGGATTACATCGGCCAGCGACAAATAGCCCCTCATTTCATTATGGGGCACCTCCCCCAGATAAATAACCCAGTTCAGTTCATCCGCCCACTTTAATATCTTTTGCCCGTAATCCCCATCTATCACCGGTCCTATAATCAAAAGGCGCAATTTTTCGAAATCATTATATAGCATTTGCAGCCCATCTAGCGCCAAGGCTATATCCTTAACCGGACGTATTCCGCTGGGGAGCAGAACTACAAAGCTATCCGCTTCCAGCCCCAGGTCTTCCCGCCTTATAGGGGGGCTTTCCTCCAGCCATATCCCTTGGGTTATGGTTACAAGTTTAGCACTGCAATCGGGGCAAGCACCCCTCACTAGCCCTCGGAAATAATCATGGAAGACTATTATCTTCCGCGCCGCCGCAAAAGCGGTCAATACCTGTCCTCTCCCTTGGTTGTTGAGGTCATAATTCAGATCACAACCAGTAGTAGTTAAAATAAACGGCAAATCTTTCATCCCCGGAAACTCGGCCAGCAACTCACCCATATAGCGGGCATTAAAACCATGCAAAAGTTCATACTCGCTCCCGGCCAGATTTTCGCCCAAAATATCCCGCCAAGCCTCATCCTCCAGGGATAATAAATCCATTCTGAACCCCTGTTGCCCTAACGCCTGCTGCAAGCGCAAGCTAGTCAGAGTGTTCCCCCGTTGGTGGCGGTGGAAAGGAGTTAGCAGTAGAACGGCTGGGGCTCTAGGACTCATAATGCGCCCCTTCTTGTGGGATTATTGACCCGCAGCAGTTCGAAACATTCACAATAATCCCCTTCTCCCGTCATTATCCCCCGGTAGCGGTTCAGTCCCTTTATAGCCTCATCATAACGGATTTGCTCCAATTGGGAACGGTGCAAGCGCAAGGCATCGAGTTTTACTTCCATAAACTCGCTTATATCCTCAACGCAATTAGGTTCCTGCAATGGTGTCCCTATCTCATAGGCGAAAATATTAGCTACCGACCAAGGCGGACCCTCACATTCCTGAAACCAAGGCCCCGCAGCCCGGCGACAGGCCTCCACCACCAAATCATGAGTTACCCAATGATCCCTTACTTGGTCTTTTCCATGGGGTATATATACTGCTTGCGGCCTTTTTTCGCGGAGTAAGTTAATTATTTTTACCAAGTTTTCCCGTTTAAATTCCAAATACCCGTCAGGGTTGCGGAAAAAGTAAAGCTCATCCACCCCCAGTAAGGCCGCCGCCTTTCTAGCTTCTTCCTCCCGAATCTGGGTCATTCTTCTTTTTATATACTTCAGGCTTCCCGCATCCCCGGAAGTCAGATAGACTATGGAAACCTTGTTCCCTAGTTGCAGGCGCCGGGCAATACTGCCCCCGCAACCGATTATATCATCGTCTGGATGAGGGGCGAAAACTATAATATTCTCCATGGTGACTGTTTTTTCCCTCCTTCGGGATTTCTCCCTGCGGAAACTGTATTCTTACTTTATGCCTGGCTTTCGTATCACAAACAAAAACCCCGCATCCCCATAAAGCTAAGGATTACGAGGCCTCCAAACCAATCCGATAACCGCTATATTTTAATTTGTCTCCATTTGATTATAGCATTCTGGCATCTTTTCCGGCAATTATTATACTCGACTCTACTGCAAAAGCCCCTTTTTGTTGCATAAAAAGAGTACCCCCCCATTAAACATCCCCCTTGCTATCTGCTGTCAAGCGTTTATAATTAATCAAGCCAAACCAAACATGATTTTACCGTGTTGCTCCCTAATTTTACTGCAAAGGCAAGAATAATACCTTATGTAGTTGCAATATATACGAGCCCCACATTCCCCCCTTAGGAGGTGTATGTTTTTAGTGAAAGCCAGAAACATTTTATTTGCTTTTCTTATCTTCTCCATCCTGGGTTTATGCCTATTTCTTTTATACCAGAATTACTGGCAAGACAATAAGGGCTTTCTCCAGGCGACCGGAACCATCGAAGCCAGCACCCTAGAAGTGAAAGCCCGGGTAGGCGGTACTATTACAAGCTTTGATGCCCAGGAGGGAGATCTGCTGAAAGCCGGACAATTACTGATCGAACTGAGCCGTCATGACCTGCTGGCGCAGAAAGAGAGGGATGCTCTGGGGGTTTTAGCGGCAGAGGCCCGCTTGGATGACCTGGTATCCGGAGCCCGCTCCCAGGAGATTAACGAAGCTCTGGCCCGGGTAAATACCGCTAAAAGTGTTTGCGAGCAGGCGCAAAGGGATTTAGAGCGCATACAGGAGCTTTTCGACCAGGGGGCCCTGGCTGAAGAAAAATTGGAGCAGGGCCAATTAAACTATGAACTTAAACAGAATGAGCTCACTGCAGCCGAGGCCAAACTGAGCCTGCTGGAAGCAGGGAACCGTCCCGGCACTATTGCCGGCGCAACTGCCGAGCTGGAACGCAGCAAGGCGGTGTTAAAAAGCAGCGAAGCCCTTTTGGAAGACCTCCGTCTACTGGCCCCGATCGATGGGACCTTAATCAGCAAGAACTTCGAAGAAGGCGAGTTTGTTACTATGGGGGCCACCTTGGCAACCCTGGCTGATTTACAGAAGCTATGGATAAGGGTTTATATCCCCACTGATGAACTGCCCCGGATTAAATTAGGGCAGAAAGTCAGTATCAGCGTTAGCGGTTCTACGCAGCTTTTTCCCGGGACAGTCAGCGAAATATCCTCCCAAGGGGAATTTACCCCCAAAAGCATACAGACCAAAAAAGAACGAGCCAATGTGGTCTTCCCGGTGAAAATTGTGGTGCAAAAAAACCCCGACGATATACTTAAAGCAGGTATGCCGGCTGATGTCATCTGGAGGGAGATGGACCCATGATTCAGTGTAGACAGCTAGGCAAAAGCTTCGGCTCACTAGCAGCAGTTAAGGGAGTTGACCTGCGGCTAAGCCCCCAATCTATCACCGGCTTACTAGGACCGGATGGAGCCGGCAAGACCACCTTGCTGCGTATGATCTGCGGCTTAATTACCCCTGATTCCGGGGAAGTTACCCTCATGGGGCTGCCTCCGGAGAAAATTGAACGGCAGGATTTAGGCTATATGCCGCAGCGTTTCAGCCTATATGGGGACTTGAGCGTAATGGAAAACATAAACTTTTTCGCTTCCCTATATGGATTGCCTAAGAATCTGATTAGGGAACGGGCGGAAGAGATATTGCAACGCACCGCTCTATCGGGATTTGAACAACGGCTGGGGGAACAGCTATCCGGGGGCATGAAGCAAAAGCTGGCTTTGAGCTGTGCCCTGATTACACGCCCGCAACTCCTAGTCCTGGATGAACCCACTTACGGGGTGGACCCCCAATCCCGGCAGGAATTCTGGCAGATACTTTATGACCTTAACCGCGAAGGGATGACCATACTTCTCTCCACCCCCTATATGGATGAAGCGGAACTCTGCCATCAGGTAGCCTTTATTAATGAAGGGCATCTAGGGGTAGTCGCTACTCCGGCGGAAATTAAGCTCCGTTTCCCTTTTCGCATTTTGGAGCTGAGAGCCCCTCTGAAAGACCCGCATTATTTCGCTTCTTTTCCGGGGATATTGGACGCTTCTTTCTATGGTTATAAATACCGCCTAGTAGTTGAGGAAGCAGAAGATTCCCGTCGGCAGTTGGAGGGCTTGCTAGTCTCTCGCGGTATAAAGCCAGAATCCATCGTAGAAGCAGCTCCTTCCATGGAAGAGCTTTTTGTTTTTCTGGCGGAAAGTAAAGCGGGAGGTGAAGGCTGATTTCGCTGGTTATTGAAACCTATGATCTGACACGAAAATTCGGAGATTTTACTGCGGTAGACCGGATAAACCTGCAAATCTACGGTGGCGAGGTTTGTGGTTTTCTGGGCCCTAATGGTGCGGGGAAATCCACTGCTATACGTATGCTTTGCGGAATTCTCGAACCCAGCTTTGGCAGTGGCCGGGTATTAAACTACGATTTGAAAAAAGAGAGCGAAAAAATAAAAAACCATATCGGTTATATGTCGCAAAAATTCAGCCTCTATGATGATTTGACGGTAAGGGAAAACCTGAATTTCTTCGCCGGCCTATATCGCATTCCCTACCGGCAACGGCAGGACAGGATAGCGAGGATGATAGAACTGGCTAATTTGGAAGAGCAGGAAAAGCAGTTGGTAGCTACTCTGAGCCCCGGATTCAGACAGCGCCTAGCTTTAGGTTCCGCTATAATTTCCCGCCCCGACCTGCTTTTCCTGGACGAACCTACTAGCGGGGTTAGCCCTTCTAGTCGCCGCGCCTTTTTCAACCTCATCCAGGAACTTGCGGCCGGCGGAACCACGGTAATTGTCAGCACCCATTTTATGGATGAAGCCGAGCGCTGTGACCGGATAGCCTTCTTCGACCAGGGCCGCTTGCTAGCCCTGGATAGCCCGGACTATTTAAAGGAAAAAGCCGTAAAGGGTATATTACTGGAGATTGAACTCCCTGACCCCCTGCAAAAGAAGGCCCTTATCCAAAGCCTTCCTTACGTAAAGGAATGTTCGGTATACGGCTTGCGTCTACATGTTCTAGCGGAAAACTCGGAGGCCATAGCCCTTTTGGAAGAAGCCGTCGGCGTCCGCCCCCAACGCATAACCCCATCACTCGATGACGTTTTTGTCGCCCTAACCCGTAAAAAAGAGCAGGAGGATAAAGATGGACCGGATTTTCGCCGTAATTAAAAAAGAATTTATCCAGATGAAGCGGGACCGGATGACTCTGGCTTTAATCTTTATGATTCCCCTGATACAGTTGCTTCTTTTCGGCTATGCTATTCAAACCGATGTCAAATATATCGCCACAGTGGTCTTTGATCAGTCCCTTTCCCCGGAAAGCCGGGAGCTTTTAGACGCTTTTTCCGCCTCCGGCTATTTCGAGGTCAAGGAAGCTGCTGGCAGCTACGACGAGGTAACCCACAGCATTGACAGCGGGCAGACCAAAGTGGGGATAATCTTCCCTCCCGATTTCGCCCGGCAGCTGCAGCGGGGAGCGAGCGCCCCGGTGCAGGTGATAGTAGATGCCAGTGATAACATGATCTCTAACCAGGCCATTGCCATAGCTAATTCTATCGGTTTAATCAAATCGCAGCAATTAATGTTTCAGAAAGCGAATCTAGGGGCTCCCCCTTACGATATACGTGTGCGCCCCTGGTACAACCCGGATGGGATTACCGCTTACTATATGGTGCCGGCTATATTGGGCATAATCGTCACTATGACCATGGTTATTATCACAGCGGTAGCCATAGTACGGGAACGGGAAAGGGGCACTCTGGAGCAATTGATAGTGACTCCTTTGCGCCCCTATGAGCTCATGCTGGGCAAGATAATCCCTTATATTGCCCTAGGATACGTTCAGATTACGGTGGCCTTGCTGGTAGGGGCTATCTTCTTTCAGGTCCCTATACGCGGCAGTCTCTTAGAGCTTTATCTCCTTACCCTATTCTTTATCACCGCTTCCCTGGGTTTAGGCCTGATGATTTCTAATATAGCCAAAAACCAAATGCAAGCTTTTCAGATGTCTTTCTTTGTTATGTTGCCCAGCATCCTTTTATCCGGGTTTATGTTCCCGCGCGAGGCCATGCCGAAAATAATCTACTACATCAGCGACATAATCCCTTTGACCTATTACCTGGATATAATCCGGGGGATAGTCCTTAAGGGCATAGGGTTTCAATACCTGTTAGGGCAGGTTAGTGCCCTTCTTTTCTTCAGCCTGCTGTTTCTAGGGGTAAGCACCCTGAGGTTTAAAAAGAAGATAGCCTAGGGTGGCAGGGGGATGAGGGTATGTTGCAGCCATGCTTCGCCAATCGCTCGCTGGTATATTCCTATCGCGCCGCCCC
>CAYRCG010000121.1:0-6020 GCA_964422685.1 uncultured Syntrophomonas sp.
CCCAGCGAAGCCGAGTAGGCGAAAGGGGGCGAGTGACAGGACGTCACGAGCGCGCCACCTCCCATGGACGGGGGATTGGCGCGGTACCCCTTGAGCATGAGGCAAGCCGCCGGTGTTGCCCATGCGCAGACTGCGAGCAGTATATTCTATTAAGCCGCCTATCACGCAAGCTATTTTCATATTAACCCCCTCACTAATTCATTGCTTCAGTAACTGCCTCTTGCCGAGCCCGGCGTCTTTGACGCCACTGAGCCAAATCGTCCAAGAGGGTATAGATGACCGGTACAACTACCAAGGTTAACAAGGTGGAAGTAATAAGGCCTCCGATAGTAGCATGGGCCATGGGAGCGCGCCATTCGGAACCTGCCCCGAGAGACAGAGCCAGCGGCACCATTCCCAATATCATAGCAGTCGTAGTCATCAGAATAGGTCTTAGGCGAGTAGCTGCTGCCTCTTGCACTGCTTGGTTGCGCTCTACGCCACGGGCGCGAGCTTGCTTAACAAAGTCAATCAAGAGGATAGCATTCTTGGTGACCAGCCCCATCAGCATAATAATTCCTATCATAGATACCAGGCTCAAATCACTTCCTGCCAAAAACAAACCCAAAATCGCTCCCACAATCGCCAGGGGTAAAGAGAACATAATAGCAAAGGGATCAATATAGCTTTCAAATTGAGCCGCCAGGATGAAAAATATGAACAAAATACCCAGAATAAGAGCTATCCCCAAAGAATTAAAGGTTTCCCCCATTACTTCAGCATCCCCGCCGGCGTATATCCGATAACCAGCCGGCAGTTCCAATTCTGCTGCCAGCCTTTGCTCGAATTGCTTATTAAAGCTACCCAACGAAACGCCGCGCAAGTTGCCGGACAGGGTAATCTGTCGGGAACGGTCGCTGCGTTCAATAGCCGATGGGGCGGTAGCGAAAACCTGATGGGTCACTTCGCCTAAAGCTACATTCCCTACCGGAGTAGGAAGACTAATCCGTTCCAAATCGCTTAAGCTTCTGCGCTGTGCTTCGTCCAGCTGCACCCGCACATCTATCCTATCCTCACCGTCTTTATATTGGGTTGCTACTTTTCCGGTCAAAAAAGTATATAAGCTATCTCCTAAGTAGGCGGCACTTATGCCCAGATCAGCCGCTCTGGCAGAGTCGATCTCCAGTCGGGTCTCCGGCGTTCCTGGCCGATTGCCGTTGCTGATATCTACCGCGCCGGGGGTGCTTTCCAGTATTCTGTGCATCTCTTCGGCATAGCCTGCCAGCAAGTGAAAATCATCTCCTTGTACACAATACTCCCAAGCCGGTTGCTCGCCAATGATACTATAGAACAGCATACTGGCTTTATAGCCCGGTTGAGTTTGCAGTTTCCCGCGCAATTCGGCGGCGATATCTTCCAAAGAAGCTTTGCGCTTATTCTTTTTGCTTAGTTGCACGAAGATACGAGCCTCATCGGGTGATGTCGAAACAAAAGTGCTAAGGACCTCCGGGTGTTCTTTTATGATTTCATCGGCTTGCTGCGCCATTTGGGCCGAAGCGTCTAAGGTAAGGCCTGCGTCCAGATCCAGAACCACACTGAATTCACCGAAATCACTATCAGGAATAAAAGAGGAGCCCAAAAAAGGTGTTATCGCCAGACTGAGGAAAAACAATAGTGCCGCTACCCCCAAGGTTCTCCAACGATACCGCAAAGCCACCCTTAATAAACGCGCGTATAGAGTCTTAAACCATTCAAAACCTTGGTTGAAGTTATTTAAAACCCAGCCGATTAAGCCCCGATAATCATCATCTTGGGCACGAAGATGGCGAGAGCTCAATAAGGGAACTAAAGTAAAGGCTACGAGCAATGATACCAGCAAGCTAAAGACCACCGTAAAACCGAATTGTTTTAAAAACTGACCGGCCATATCACTCATCAAGGCCACGGGCAAGAAAACCGCTATAACGGTAAAAGTAGTGGCCATTACCGCGAGGCCGATTTCAGCGGTGGCTTCCTTAGCCGCCTGGAGAGGGTTTTTGCCCATTTGTATGTGACGGACAATATTCTCAATAACCACTATAGCGTCGTCAATAAGCAAGCCAATGGATAAAGACAAGGCAATTAATGACATGGTGTTAAGGCTGAAATTCATAAACTTTATCATCAGGAAGGTAGAGATTATTGAAGTGGGTATAGCCAAGGCCCCAATCAAAGTGCTACGCCAATTGCGCAAGAAAAGAAAAACCATCAAAACTGCCAGGAGGGTGCCCTCAAAAAGAGTAACTATCACATTATTAACCGAAGCGCGTACCCGCACCGAATTGTCCCGCACTATATCGATTTTCACCCCATCGGGCAATTGTTGATTAAGTTCTGCCATGACCGTCTTAATCTCATCAGCTATGCGTACCGTATTATTGCCCGACTGCTTGATAATATCTAAAGCAATAGCTGGCTGCCCCTGGAAAAAGGCTCGACTCTCCGGGTTTTTAATACTATCGTTTACCCTAGCTAGGTCGCCAATCCTAATTATAACTCCATCGCGAGTAGCAACAGGTAGCTTGCTGAAATCTTCCCAATTCTTGACTTCTCCGGAAGTCCGTAATGAAAGCTTACGGTTTTCGGTTTTTAAATCACCAGCTGGTACTTCCATATTCTCCATTTGCAAGGCCGCAGCTACTTCAGCAGGGCTGATGAAATAAGCAGAGAGTTTATTCGCATCCATATCGACATGGATTTCCCTTTTTTCATTACCGGCAACCTCTACTATCCCTACTCCGGGAACAGCTTCTAGCTTGGGTTTTACAACATCATCTACTAATTTACTCATTTCCGGCAGAGAGCGCTCCCCGGTAACCGCCAATGACATGATCGGTGCACTGGTAGGGTTAAAACAGGCGATAATAGGCTCTTCTATGTCCTGCGGCAATTCGCGGCGTATTGAGGCCAGTTTATCGCGTACACTCTGGGCCGCGGTTTGTCCCTCGGTTTCCAGGGTAAATTCCGCCCAGACCATTGCCGCACCTTCATGTACCTGAGCATGGATATGCTTAACCCCGGCAACCTGGCCGATGGCCTCCTCAACTTTTACGGCCACTTTATTTTCCAATTGTTCGGGTGAGGCACCAGGGTAAACGATAGTTACGCTCACAAAAGGGAATTCTATTTCCGGCCAGTCGTTTATATCCAGCTGAAAATAACTATAGAACCCCAAAACTACTAAGGCAATAATAGATATAGTAGCCAAAACGGGGCGTTTCAAGCTAAGATTAGTTAAAAACACGGTTTATACCCCCTGTTCCGCTACGATTTGGATGCGGTCGCCTTCCTTAAGCTTGTTGACATTACTGCAAATAACCGTTTGGCCTTCGGTTAAGCCCTCCCGTATTTCCACTCTACCGTCAAAGATTTGTCCGATTTTCACCGGTAACATTTTTGCCGTATCCCCTTGGGGTACAAATACATAAAATTCTTCCTGTTTTGAGGTGATGGCTTCCTCAGGAATGCTCAAAACCGCCTTAGCTTCCCCGATGTGGATTTTTACCCGGGCAAACATACCCGACCGTAGCAGACCGTCCGGATTGGGGGTTCTAATTTTTGCCAGAAAAACCCGACTTTGCGGATCCGCCGCCGGATTGATAGAAGTAAGGGAGCCCTTAAAAATGCGATCGGCAAAAGCATCCACTAGCACCTCAGCGGGTAATCCTTCTTTAATATCACCCAATTCACTTTGACCTACAGAGATGATTACGAATACCTCGGAAAGATTGTGGACCTCCATCAATGGTGTACCCTGTGCCACCATCTGTCCGCGAATAACGGCGCGATTGGCAATAAGACCATTGATAGGGGAAGAAACTTTAGTATGGGCTAAATCCTTTTGGGCATTATTGAGGGCAGCATTGGCAGCTGATACATCTGCTTCAGCGGCTGTTAAAGCAGTTTGGATATCCTCATAATCCTGATCAGATAATGCACCGGCTTCATATAATTGCTTTAGCCTATCGTGGCTAAGCCTAGTGCTGTTCAATTTAGCCTGCGCCTGAGTCAAGGTAGAAGAGTTAATAGTTAGCAGGTTCTGATAGGGTTGGTCATCGATCTGCAAAAGGGTTTGCCCTGCCTTTATTGGGTCACCATTGTCGACCGGCATATTTTCCACAATTCCTGCCACCCGGGCCGATATTAGATTTTTCTCCACTGCGTCAATTGTCCCGGTAAATTGCAGAACATTCTGGCGTTCAGATACTTCCGCCAGGGCGGTTTCCACTGCCTGCACTCCGGCATTAGCACTTTTTAGCTCAGGCTGACTTTGCAGCTTAGTGATTACGAGTCCCCCCAAACCAAGAAACAAAACCAGCAACAGCAACCATAGTTTCCATTTAGAACGCATTATTCCCCTTCCCCCTCCGATTTATCTTGTACCAGGATGCCATGTAAAACCATGTTTTTAATGTCATGCAAAGCCTGAACCAGCCCCAAATCATTTTCCGCTAAAAACCTATGATCCAAAGCCGCATCAATGGCCTTCTTCACTACTATATCGATGATAGCAGGATGTATTTCACTACGAATTTCACCATTATCGATACCCTCAGTGTATATCTGTATGATTTGATTTCTGGTAACCTGCACAGCTTCTTCGCACCGTGCCCAGAATTCCGGAAAATATTGTTGTAATTCTGCTAGTAACCGTGTAGGCACAGGTTTATGCTCGATAGGCAAAATTAAGCCTTCAAAACGTTCACAAAAGCTAGAGGTTGAAGCCATAATTTCATTATGTTGGTTTAGTTCGGCAGTCATGTATTTATCTAAAACATGTTCAATAAGCTGGTTTTTGCTAACAAAATGTTTATAGAGCGTTTTTCGGCTAATCCCCAGATCGGTAGTTATATCATCGATAGTAAACTTGCGCAAACCAAATTTCAGGATTTGCCTCAGGGCCGATTCGGCAATCCTCTCCCGCATAATAATCCCCCTCAGGAAACTTTATTAGTTTTTATAGTTTCCGTAATTCTATCACCCTTGTTCAAATCTAGCAATAGGCAACAATTTTCCTTTTCCCTTGTTGGTGCGGTAGAAGGCGTAGTTTGTAAAAATTGCGGATAAATTAGGCAGGGATAATGGCGGAAAAGAACAAAGGGGAGCATCTGCTCCCTATCCGAGGTATTAAGTTTATTAAGTTGCCTCGGTCATTGCTACTACACTTAATTTTAAAATTGCCTTTTTCGGGGATGAGACTATAGCTGCTGAATTCACGGAATATCTACTAGGGTTAGGGAATAATCTTTAGCAAGTTTTCTATTATGAAGCGAACCCGTATTCCTTTTGAAGATTTTTTATTTTGAATTGTTTTGGCGGATCATTTGCCTTAGAGCATCCTTTAGCGGGGGCAGGTCTACTGCAACAACATTCCACAGCAAATTTAGATCCACGCCCATATAATCGTGTATCAAAACATCTCTCATAGCGGCCATTTGTTTCCAGGGGATCTGAGGATTTTTCTGTCTAAATCCTCCGGTTATTTTTTTGGTAGCCTCGCCGATAATCTCCAAGTTTCTAATCACTGCATCTTGTATAATCGGCAAATTCATAAATTCATTCTGGCCGGAAATAGTGTATTGTTCGATCTTAATTATGCTTATCAATATATGCTCGATATACAAAAGTTCATTTTTCATAATTCAAGCGCCTCATTCATTACAGAAATAGCGATTTTTTTATTTAAAGAAGCCGGGGTAACGACATCCACTTTCCGTCCGTAAATCTTTTCCATATCCAGTTTCAGGTTAATTAGATCAAATAATGAAGCATCCTTATTAAATTCCACCAAAAGATCAATATCGCTTGTTGCTTGCTCTTCTTTTCTGGCTACAGAGCCGAATATTCTAATGGTTTTAGCTCTATGTTTTTCGCCAATTTGTTTAATTAGATCTCTGCTTTCCTGCAGTTCTTGCAGTATCGATTTTTCCACTTAATATCACCCGTTTTATTAATAATCTTAATAAACATAAAGATATTGAAGTTAAATTTGTGGATGGTAG
>CAYRCG010000122.1:0-5968 GCA_964422685.1 uncultured Syntrophomonas sp.
GCCTGACCGGCATAATAGGTTTCAAAGGCGGTAGTAAAATCATAACTCTGGTGTTTTTCGCTATGCCCGGGACCGGCGGCAATCTGAATCCCCTTGACGTACATAGGGTCTTTCCGGTACCTTTTTGCGTCCTCAGTGCGAGCGATAATAGCGCAAGCCGCACCATCTGATACTCCCGAACAATCCATAACACCTAAGGGACTACAAATTATGGGGGACTTCAATATATTTTCCATGGGTACTTCGGCTCGATACTGAGCTTTTGGGTTAAGGGCTCCGTTTTTGTGATTCTTCCAGGCTATGCGTGCCATCACTTCTTTCATTTGTTTCATGTCTAAACCGTATTTATGGGCGTAAGCTGGGGCAACAAAGGCAAATCTAGAAGGCGCGGTCAAATCTGGCAAGGTGCGGTCAGAATCTTCCGCCGGAACTTCGAGCCCGCTATAGCCTCCATCCTTTAATTTCTCTGCCCCTATTGCCATTACTAGATCGTAGGCCCCCGAAACTACCCCATAACAAGCATTGCGGAAGCTATCCAAACCGGTGCAGCACATGTTCTCCAAGCGGGTAACCGGCTTGTAATGTGATTTCATTCGATTGGAAAAGGCTAATCCCGCCATGCCGGATGTAAATGTTCCGAACCAGAAAGCATCTATATCATTGAACTCTACCCCTGCATCTTCAAGGCTCTCATCTATAGCCTCTATCAATAGATCTTCCAAGTTGCTGTCATAGCGTTCGCCGAATTTGGTGCATCCCATCCCGATTACAGCGGCTCTGTCTTTGATTCCTTTGGCCATTTTTTCCCCTCCTATCTTTATAGTTTCGGTACGGCTTTCCAAAAATAAGTGCGGATGCTATCAACTGTAAATATGTGGCGGAATGACATCTTGACCTCCATGCCTACCTTGACATCGTCAGGATCACAATCGACAAGATAACAGATTAGTCGACCCCCACCTTCAAAGTCTACTACCGCTACGATAGTAGGGGGGTCAAGCGATTCAGCTAGGTAATCTACCGTAAATGTAGCCACACGGGCAGGTTTACCCATAAGTCGATAATCGTCCATTTGGTCAATTGTTCGGCATTCAATACATACCCGTGATGGCGGAAATTGGACTGTCCCGCATTTTTGGCAGCGAACTCCATAAAAGCCCAAGTTCTTTTTACGGTTACGATACATATCAGGTAATGCTGATCTTTTTTGCACCGGCCTTTTCGCCGGTTCTGTCGCAATCAATTCCCTCCAACGCAGATATTTCCCGTAATTCATGCTAGATTTTTTATTCTCAATATGCCCCTTCAAACCTAATCCCGGGGCGAAATCAGCAATCTTATCACTGACCTTGAAAACTATTGCATCACTACCTTCTCCGTAGCTAACCATTAGTATATAATCTCCGGCCTTGGCTTCCTCAAGCGCGGCTACCATCATCATGGGGACATTAGCAGTTCCGCTGTTGCCTACTTGATTGTAAAGGCTATCCTGTATTTGCGCTGGAGTAAAACCGAGTTTAGCAGCGATTTGCCCCTGGTAGCGGGGAGTGATTCCATAAATAACAATCTTACTAAAATCACCCGGGTTCAAACCGGTCTTACCTAAAACGCCTTTTACGGCTTCACTGACAAAATTGTTATAGCCTTGGGTAATACAGAATCTTTCTTCCCAACTATGCACAAATCTTTCGTTATCGGACCGCCATAAATCATGAAAGTCGACCGCGATACTGTAGCTATCAATATATTCAGCTATCACATTATTATTTCCGATCTTAAAAGCTGCTGCCCCGTCGCCAAAATGGTTTTCGTAAGGTCCGGCTGCATAACCTAATCTGCATTCTCCGGCGATGACCATAGCTGTTAAGCCCTGCTGGGCTGCGTCTATCCCGGCTAGGACAGCTGAGGTGCCTGATTTTAATGAGTCGCAAAAGTCTGCTGTCCTTATATTAGCTCTAGTATCCAATACCCCCGCTATAGTTACGGCACCTTGCTTTTCTTTATAGGGAGCAGAAGTAGTAGCGAAATAAACTGCGTCGATAGTGTTAACATCCGCTCCGGCACAGCAATCCAAGGCCGCCATTGCCCCCATAGTAATGCTGTCTTCATCATAGTTTGCTATAGCTTTCTCGCCCTTAGGAACCGGGGCGCCAAACGTATCCTTGATATGGGCCCGGTTTAGGCGGTTATAGGGAACATATGCTCCGAAGCCAGTAATCCCAACCATTTTCATTTACCTCCTTTTCCACAATTCCTTAATTCCCGGGGGAGTTGATAGAAATAGCCATGATGTTTACTAAATATCTCTCCCCCTTTAGACTAAATACGGATAATGATATAATTATTTTTTACTATAGTCATAAAAGCCTTTACCGGATTTTATCCCATAATGTCCAGCGCGCACCTTGCTTTTTAATGCTTGCGCCGGTCTAAATTTCGGATCACCAAATTCCCGGTAGAAGTATTCCACAACGTTTAATAATACATCGATGCCGACCAAATCACATAACGCTAAGGGACCTATGGGCATATTTGCCCCTAGTTTCATAGCTTCGTCTATCTCTTTTGCCGAAGCTACCCCTTCATCAAAAGCATGTGCCGCATCATTCAAGTAGGGCACCAAAAGCCGATTGACTATAAAACCCGGAGCTTCTTTAGCCGGAATAGGAGTCTTGCCAATTAGACGGCAGGTTTCTGTAGCTAAAGCAACCGTTTCTGAACTACTTTCGATTCCGGGGATAACTTCTACTAGCTTCATTACAGGTACCGGGTTAAAGAAATGCATTCCAACCATTTTATCTGGCCTTCCGCTGGCAACCCCTAATTCGGTTATGCTAAACCCGGAAGTGTTAGATGCAAAAACCGTGTCAGACGGACAGATTTTGTTTAATTCATTAAAAACTTTTTTCTTAATATCAATATCCTCCACAATAACCTCGATAAGCAGATCGCTATCTTTTAAAGTGTCAGTGCTGGAGCTAATACTTATATTTTCCAAGTATTTTTTCATATCGCCTTCACCAAGTTTGTTCTTTGCAACCGCCTTTTCCCAATTCTTCCTTATGCCTTTGAGTGCTTTATCGACTAAGTTTTGTTCGATATCGACTAAGGCCACTTGCAAGCCGGCTTGCGCAGCGATCTGTGCGATCCCGGCTCCCATGGTGCCTGCCCCCAGAACCCCAAGTTTTCTGATCGTCATTTCTCTTCCTCCCTTATTCTTTATAGCATTCCTTTGTTTCTCATCAGTTCAGTCATAGGCCAATAGCTATCCTCAAACATTTTCATAAATGCTTCAAAATCGCCGGCTAAAACCTGTCTCCCGTTCCCAAGATAAACCTTAAGCGGGTCAAGGGTACGCATAATCATTACTTGCTCTTCGGTCGGAGGTTCGGTTTCTATTAGATTGGGAGATACTGCTAACTCCCATTGTATAGTGCTTCTGATATCTTCTAGTTTTATTCCCGGGTGGATTTTCTCCAGATACATCTCTCTGGTTTCATTATCGAAACGATATACACCCATAGTAGTAACTACCACATGGGGTCCACCTCCTGGCAATCCGGCCTTTTCCCTGGCGCCAGGACCGTCTAGGTGTCCGGGGGAGGTGATATAATCGATTTTATTAACAAAATTGCGACCGTCTTGCCGCATCATGATAATAGTACGATTGGCAGATGAGGATAGGTCATTGGCCCCGCCGCTACCGGCTAAACGCACTTTGAGATTGCGGTAATCACCGATGCAGGTTGAATTTAGATTGCCGTATTTATCAATCTGGGCTCCGCTGATACAGGCAGCATCTACAAATCCGGCCTGCTGCGCACCCATAACTTCTCGTTGGCTGCCGGCATAATATGCCCTTTCATTGTTTACCGCACAATCCACACACATAGGCAATCTTCGGGGGGAGGGTCCGACCGCTCCGTATTCCACCATCATATTGAAATTAGGAGCATGAGTGAATTTAGCAACGGTAGCCGCCATTAAAGGCATCCCTACCCCTATAAAGCATAATTCCCCATCATTTATTTCCCGCGCTACTGAAGCCGCCATCAATTCTGGCAGGGAATAATCCTTCGCATACTCGGACATTAATATCACCTTACCTCTCCGAATTTCTGATATTTGCCTTCACTGAGTCTCAAGCGGTTCAAACGGTCATAGCCCACTAATTTACAATATTCATCCCAATTATTGGTGCCGTGAATATATTTTTCGGACCAGGCATCAAAACCTTCCTTGGTGGCGAATTGACGATAAGCGTCTAGTCCGAAAGCTAAATCATGATGGTAAAAGAAATTAGATTCACGCCAGTGCGCCCCAAAAGGTGCCTGGACTATCGCGTCAACATAGTAATAGGGAATTACGGTCAGATTAGGCATGCGGCGGATCTCTGCCTGGGTGACGATCTCTTCTACACTGACTATGACTTGCCTAGAAGAACGGGCTAAGAGATCGGTATTGCCATATAGGCCAAAACATTGGACATTACCTATTTCGTCAGCCCGGGCACAATGCATAATACCGACATCATGTTTCGCTGCCGGCACTAAACATACCGGCCTCCCTGTATAGGGGTCATCGATTACTTTAATTCGGGGATTATTTTTAACGATGTCTGACCCCAACTGGGATTTCACGGGCATAAATTCTAAACCCATTGCCGCCGCTTCCCATCTCATAGCACACCCATAATTGCTGTAATCCTCGACTTCCAGAGGTCGGGGGATTCCTTTTTCAACGGCACGGCGAAAAACTTTATCTTCGCCCTCAATTCCGCCCCAGTTATAAGCCATTTCTATCTTGCTGACCAATCCCGAACCTATTAGGGCAGATGACATCCCAATTTGGCTGGTAATGCTTAAGTTTAGACTTTTTATCCTGTCCCTTTGGCGAACCATTTCCCAGATTAAAGCTGCCGGTGCAGCACTTACCGACATCCCCACATAAGAACCTTCTTGAATAAATCTAGATATAGCTTCCTTAGCGCTCATGATTTTGTATACCGGTGGTTTGGCTTTCCCTTGCCGAATGGGGATAGGCTCAAACTTCATATAACTTCCCCTCCTTAAGTTTTCTATCTTTATGCCAAAACATCCTTAGCGATTATTACTCGCTGAATTTGTGAAGTTCCCTCAAATATCTGAAGTATTTTGGCATCCCTCATCATCTTCTCTACCGGATAATCACGGCAGAAGCCATAGCCTCCGAGAATCTGTACTGCGTCGGTGGTTACTTTCATAGCCATATCCGCAGCATAGCATTTGCATATTGCCGAAAGCTCCGCAGCCATCATGCCTTCGTCTAGAAGCCAGGCGGCTTTCTGCCACAATAGACGGGATGCTTCTATTTCCATGGCCATATCTGCCAATAAAAATTGAATCGCTTGAAAACTAGCAATAGATTTGCCAAAAGCCTTTCTTTCCTTGGCATAATCTCTAGCAAATTCAAAGGCACCGCTGGCTACCCCTACTGAAGCCGAGGCTATAAAAGGCCGGGAAGAATTGAAGGATTTCATTGCTAACTTAAAGCCATCTCCTTCCTCCCCGACCCGCCATTTTTTGTGTATTCTCACATTATCGAAAATGACCTCCGAAGTTTCGGAACAACGCATACCCATTTTTTGTTCACTTTTGCCAAAGGACACCCCTTCTGTGCTAGTATCCACGATGAAGAATGATTGAGCACGGTGTCCTTTGTTTTTGTCTTGGGTAGCTAGTACGCACAATTGGGAAGCATGCCGTCCATTGGTTATAAAGCATTTACTGCCATTTAGAATATAATAATCCCCATCTTTCTTAGCCGAGGTAGATATTCCCGCGACATCAGAACCTGCGCCCGGTTCTGTTACGGCATAGGCTGCGAGTTTCCCCTCTTCGCATATCCGGGGATACCACCACTCCCATTGTTCTTCATTGCCACCGTAAAGCACCGGCTCGGATGCTAGCATATTAACCATAGGTGTTAT
>CAYRCG010000123.1:0-1183 GCA_964422685.1 uncultured Syntrophomonas sp.
GTTCGGTGTGCAAGCATTAATGTCCACTACTTCGTCCGGTGCGTCTGCGCCCTTAAATTTTACACTGATGGTTGTCGCGTCTTTGGCAGTAGCACTCTCCACAGCCAAAGCCTCGGGCTCAGCCGAGATTACATCACCGTTGCCGGCTGCGTATTTTGATACTGAACCATCTGCTGCAGTATAGGTTATTTGCGGTAATGCACCTAGTTGCTCTGGGGTTGCCGGCACATTATCCATAATATTCGTCCAATCATCCGCTTGACCAACTAATTGATAATACATGGGGGCACCTGCCGCTGCATCAAGGGCTGCTTGAATAGTACCAAGATTGGCAGGGTCCATAAGGAAATCGGTACTAAATGCTTTGTCTCCAATAATTACTGAGTTGTTAGGAATTGCTGCCCCAGCCACTGTTGTAAACATGAATACAAAGACCATAGCTAGAGCTAAAACAAATCTCTTTTTGGATCTCAACATACATTGTCCTCCTTACTAAAGAATGTTGTATTTTATACCCTACTAATACTACCGTATAGATGCTTCTTATCCACCCCCCTAGAAACCCTATAAGTACTATATAAAGATATTGAAACAACAGCTATCAGTTACCATATCGCTACAACTTTAAATTCTTCTGTTGTTACAATGGGCTCTCCATTTCCCTTGGCGTAGTGCGTTATATTCCCCAGGGAATTTTTGTAAGTAATCTGCGGCAAGTTCGCTAACTCCTGCGCGCTAATCGGTAAATTGGAAAAAACATCGGTAAATACATCATTCATACCAGTTAGCTGATAATAGATGGGTACCAATCCCGCATCTGCCAACGCCTGATTGATTTCAGCAAGATTCTCCGATATCATCAAATAACTAATACTAAATGCTTTATCCCCAATTATTACGCTATCTTTAGGTATAGAGGCTCCCACAGTAGGTGTCATCAGCATTAGCATCAAAGCAACCACAACAATAACCTTAGTTGGTTTTTTGAACATACGCCGTATCATACTTATTCCCTCCTTTAAGCAGCTTCTTACTGTAGACTTACAGTTAAGTCAGCGGCAGTCTTGGAAATATCTAAGGTACCGGTGGCCAGTTCGGTAGTCCCATCAGCAGCCAATATGCTGATAACCACGCTGGCATCTGCATTCATAACGCGGATAGCTGTTCCGAATGCGTTTACCAG
>CAYRCG010000123.1:1283-5949 GCA_964422685.1 uncultured Syntrophomonas sp.
CGGTTACAGCTTTTACATTGATATCCTTAAAGGACATCGCCCCTACGGTTACATCCGCCGTCGCAGTCGCATCACCTGTAACAGGCGGTGGAGTTTCCTTTACAATCAGACTAAAACTGATGCCTTCGGCAGTCTTGGAAATATCTAAGGTGCCGGTGGCCAGTTCGGTAGTCCCATCAGCAGCCAATATGCTGATAGCCACGCTGGCATCTGCATTCATAACGCGGATAGCTGTTCCGAATGCGTTTACCAGGCTAGAGCCGGCTACTTTAAATTTCGCCGCTCCGGTTACGCCGGTTACAGCTTTTACATTGATATCCTTAAAGGACATCGCCCCTACGGTTACATCTGCTGTCGCGCTTCCTTCACTCGGTATCACGCCACCAACCGTATATACAAAACTCGTAACAACACTATCTTTCTTGCCGCCAACTGCGGTGGCTAAGGCCTTGATAGTGGTGTTCGCATTAATGGTAATGGGCGCAGTGTACTTCGTGCTGGATTTGGTAGGATCACTGCTATCCAGGGTGTAATAAATGTCAGCCCCAGCAGGAATACTGATCAATTTCACCTGGGTACCTGCATTAACCGTACCAGTAGCTGGGTCCGCCACAACTAATACCCGGTTGCTGCCGCTGGAAGGGCTTCCGCCACCGGGACTTGCAGTGGTTCCGCCTACAGTTACCCCGCCGATAACGGCTGTAACTCCGGCAGCAGTTTCATAAGCTTGGGGTTTAAGTTCCATTACCACGCCGTTTGCATTAATAACAGCTTTTTGAATAGTTCCACTTCCGGCGATTTTTAGCGCGGATTCGGCAACTAATTCTTTGATAGAGGAGCTACCGGCTAAGGCTAATCTAATCTTCCCGTCAGCCTTATTGACCGCAACTTTAGCTAATTTACAATTATCAATGGTAATGCTATTGGGGCCGCCGCCCTTTATAGTGGTCAGGCCTTCTACGGTAACATTCTTCAGGGTTACATCACCATCAGCAACAGCTGCGGTAATGGTCAGGTCATTCTTTATCACTGCATTCTGCAGGGTTACGCCCGCAGCACTTATAGTTACATTACCGGTATATTCCTGGCTACCTGTAGCAGGTCCATAAGTACCAGCTTTGTCTAGTTTGTTAGGGTCATCCTTAACCATAGCTCCGTTAATAACTACAGCAGCTTCTGCCCTAGTGGCGTTAGCCTGAGGGTCAAAACTGCCATCCGGGCGTCCTTGGATTACCCCGTTAGCGGAAGCGGTCGCAACTGCTTCTGCAGCCCAAGTAGAAATATTGGCTGCATCAGTAAAAACCTTATCTCCGGCAGCGGCGTCCCACTTAGCTGCCTTTACTATCATAACCGCCATCTGTTCACGGGTGATGGGGTCATCGGGACCAAAGGTAGTGTCACTGTAACCGCTTACTATGCCGTTGGCATTGGCGGTAGCTATAAAAGCTTTAGCCCAGTGAGCACTAGTATCGGTAAACACCTTGCCGTCTTTTTCTTGCAATTCGAAGGCTTTAACCACCAAGGTGGCAAATTCAGCCCTGCTGATCTTGTTATCCGGCTTGAAAGTACCGTCCGGATTCCCCGCAATCACCCCGGCATCAACCATTTTCTGAATGGTATCAGCCGCCCAGTGCCCTTGGACATCGCCCAGACCGGGGGCTGCAACAGCAGTCAAGGCTGAGCCGAAGAAGATGGTCATGGTAAATACGGCTAACACTAACCAGCTCAAATGACTTCTCTTACGCAAAAATTTTCCCTCCTTAAACAACTTACTAAATCTCGGAATGCCGCTTGAAACTGATTTTGTCTACCACCTCCATTGCTATAAGTGCAGCTTTTAATAAAGCCTCACTTAATATCAAGAATCGGGCACAGTCATTCCCATGATTACTATATATGTGCTAGCCGTCTATGTATGACAATGACTGCTATACGTTAGACGGTTTGTGCCCTAACTTTAGTTCCCTCCGAATCCAATAACAGGACTTTTGTTTATGCTGTAGTCCCGCCCTTTTTCACCAAAGCCGTAAAAAACAGTCAATTCCTAAGATATTAGCTATTTTGGGATTGGCAAAATAAACATATATATATATGTTATTGGCGATTTAATTAATTTTTCCTGCTAAAATAGAAGTTTTTATTTAATCTTGGGATGCATAATTAATAACTCATGTTTTAATTTCCGCCATCACCGCCCAAGCTCTAGTTCCACTGCAAATATACGCATTGGCATATAAATGCTTGATACTGGGGAAACTAGTAATTTATGAAATGATTTATGTGTGCGATTAAGTGAATTCTACCATAGTATTCATCAGGTGTAAATGATTTCTATGGGTCGAGATGGGCTTGTACGGTGCAATCTAAAGCTCCCGCAATCACTATGCAGAAAAAATTACAATTCCTCCTCTTTTTTTATAGGAAAGGTTGGTATTGTTATTATTTGCATTTATTTGGCAGGCTTTTCAAGGTGCTGGCTATTCGAATGTATTAATTCCACGTTGTGTTATCGTCTTGAAATTTAAAAAACGCCATCGCTTATCATGGCAGGCAAAGTTTTTTTGGCTAAACATAGTAGTATATTAAACCTCCCACGGTAGGGGGACCTCAAGCGGTGATGGGCAAAACGGGGGAGCGGGGGAAGATTCCTCGCTACGCTCGGAATGAAAGGGGCACGCCCTCAACGACAGCACTGTGCCTGGAATATCTAACGCACATGTCATTGCGAGGAGCAAAGCAATGTGGCAATCTTCAGTCCTTATTCAGGGCAATGGCGACTAAGATATTTAGAATGACAGGCTGAAGTGCCTAGAACAACATAGAGCAATAGCAAAAGCACCCCAGATAGGGCGCTCTTGATTTGGCTATATTATAGGTAGGTGTATAGCTTTATGAGAATAATACAACCGGACCCTATTGCAATGCAGCAGCATTAAAAGCCCAGGGTTTTTGAAATGCCAGCTTCATATAAGCATGATCATGCACCATTTTAAAGGCTGCCAGACGGGCATCAGCTAGCTTTTTCTCCTCGCCGGTGACTTCAGCTATAGTGGCCATTCCGACATCAAACTTTAATTTGCTAACCCGCAGGTTTTCTTCTGCCACCTTAATTCCCTCCAGCATACCATTATAGGCCTCTTCCATACTTCTTACGGTGTAGTAAAGGCTTCTGGTTCCCTGCTCTATCGCTTTCTTAGCGCTAGCTACATCAAGTATCGCCTGTTCTGATTCGATCTTCCTGGCCTGGTAGGGACGGTATTCCCCCGTATAAAACATCATATCCTCCAGGTACCCTTGCAAAGTAACCATTTGTTGGGCATTCCATATGTCAGGAGAGGCTTCGACAACTCGCGATACCTCGGCATCAAGGTTGATAGTTGCCAAAGGCTGATACTCCACCACATCAGTTAAAATATATCTCTCACTCGCCAACATCCCAAGTAGCTGATTAAGGGAATCATAAGCCGAATCTAATTGATTGTTGGCTTCAGTCAACCCGGCTTGGGCTCCGGTATACTGGGCTTCGGCAGCCGTTAAAGCCTGCTGCGGAGACATCGTGGGGAGCAACGAGATGCCCACCCGATAAGCCGCTTGGATGCTTTGGAGCTGCCTTAAAGCTGCATTTACGCCAACTCCCGCCGCCTTTACTTTTTCCTGCGCTTGTAGGACCTTCCAGTATTTATTGCAGGTATCTAAAACTATCTGATCTTCTTTAGCGGTCAAAGCCTTTTTGCTCATCCTCCACTCCAGGTCAGACGATAGCATCTGCGCCCAAGGTATCTCAACTAATGCCGTTCCCGGCGCCGCGGTAGGTATGTAATCTAATTGGCTTGCACGGTAATTTCGCCATTCCTCTTTCTTTTCAACTTCCTTGCCCGCTTTTTTCAAGCCCTCGCTTCGTTTGAGGGCACTGTCGATCGCCGATGACAAAGTAATCTGTTTCGCTTCAGGTTCCTCAGCCTCACTGGCTGATACTGCCGGAGTACCGATAAATAACAAAAACAATACTACTAAGATCCCGCTTAGGATGCACGAAAAACCCGAGCGGCCTTTATTTTCCCTCACAAACATATATACCACTCCCGTTAGCAATTACTAATTAAATTATAAATGACTCCGACTGTCCGGTCAACAGTATTAAGGTACCCCCGCTTCCCGGCTCCGTGCCCGTGCTTTTTAGGGTCTTTTTAGCTTTTTATCTTCCCTTCCGGGTCAACCTAACCGCTGAACCTGCCCCGATAAACAACATCTTTCATAACCAGATAGGTACGACTCCCCCTTGTAGTATTTCAGCCCTTGGTATTAATTTTCCCGGGTGCCTTTTCCTCCAGTCGGCCCCCCTGTTTATACGTCACTATTATTCCTTATAAACCCTATGTAAGGTAAACCCCCTTCTAACCCCAAGGAACCGACCCCGAGTTTGTCCCTGTTTGCCTTTTGTCCCCCGTGTTCGCCCCTGGCGCGTCCCTTGTTTGCTGTTTGCCTAACACCCCTGATTGTTCGGTTGACGAATATTTTCCCCCGTGCTATCATACAATTATAAAAGGAGTTGCCGCTTTTGACTCGGCGGCTAGTCCTAAAAGCGAACCGACCGCCTTACTAAGGCGGTCATATTATTTTCTGTGCATTATACACAAGGAAATAACTCCTATGATTACTAAACAGA
>CAYRCG010000124.1:0-5919 GCA_964422685.1 uncultured Syntrophomonas sp.
CAATGACACAACGCCCGGTCATTCCCAGCCTAAGGCGCATTTTCATCGTTGTTTGTGGTCCCTGACCATGGGGGTTGATATGAAAATAGGATTTAGACGCTGATTTACGCTGACCCTGCGGGCGCTAATCTCAATGCTAAAGCTTGTGACCCTGGATTATGAAGGGTTGCTGCAAATATAGGGAGGCTAGCTATATGATTACAGCTATGGAAATACGCAACCAACAATTCTCCAAGTCATTACGCGGTTTTAGTCAGGAGGAGGTAAAAAAATACCTTTTAAACCTAGCCCAGGACTATGAAAACTTATATAGTGAAAATGCCGGGCTAAAAGAGAAGATACAGAGCCTGGAGTATGAACTAAAAAAGTATCGTAAGCTGGAAGAAACCATGAACAACAGCCTGATATTGGCACAGCAGACTGCTGAGGATTTGAAAGCAAGTGCCCGCAAAGAGGCCGATCTGCTACTAGAGGAATCAAAAAAACGCATAAGTGATGTAATGATAGTATATCAAGAGATTATCAAACGGATGAATATATTCAATGTAGAGTTGAAATCCCAGGTAGGTGCCGAATTGGAGCTTTTGGAAAAGAACCAGAAGAAAATTGAAGAGCTATCCAACTTCTTTTACAGCAAGGATTTTAAAGAAGTAATGGAAAGCTTGGAAAAGGTGGATATAAAGGTATAGGATTATGGGAAAACCACTAATTAGAATAGAGAGGAATGGCGAATGGTTGCGTTTTGGGGTGAAGGTACAACCTCGCTCATCGCGCAATCAAATAGTAGGTGAGCAGGCTGGTGATATAAAGATAAAGATTATGGCTCCTCCGGTAGAGGGAGCAGCTAACCAAGCCTTGCAAAGGTTCTTGGCGGAGACATTAAAACTGCCAAAAAGGGATGTGCGTATTGTTCAGGGCGAAAGTTCTCGCCATAAAGTAATCGAGATTCGCGGGATTGAAGCCGATGAACTGCTCGCTCATATCCCGGCGGAGAAAAAATAGGCAACAGGCTAGGAATGACTAGGTGTTATGTCAGTGCGCGGGGCGAAGCGACGTGGAAATCTTCCCCTAGGATGATATGCCTTGCGGGTGTTGCCCATGCGTAGCGTCCGTCTGCGCGGACGGCACTGGATGCACCCTACGGTCGCTATTAGGAAGCGGCGGGCGGCATATTTAATTAAGCCGCCATACCCAAACGGATAATTGCCCGACAATAAAAGGGAGGGTAAGAATTGCAGCGCTGCATGAAGATAATCAAGTCTTTGAAAAAGGAATATCCCGATGCAGGAACTATGTTAAAGTATAGTAACCCCTTTCAATTTGTGGCGGCAGTAATACTATCGGCCCAGAGCACTGATCAACAGGTGAACCGGGTTACTGCAGGACTGTTTACTGATTATAGCTCCCCGGAAGCCTTGGCAGCTATCGATTTGCCTTTATTAGAGGAAAAGATTCGGGGGGTGGGATTATACCACACTAAGGCTCGACATCTTAAGAGAATGGCGCAAATTATAGTGGAGGAATACCGGGGTCAAATCCCTCGCGAATTTGAAGAATTATTAAGTCTTCCCGGTGTGGGACGCAAAAGTGCCAATGTGATAAGGTCGGAAATATTCCAATTGCCGGGCCTAGGCGTAGATACCCACGTACAAAGGGTGGCGAACCGCATTGGCCTGGTAAATAGCAAGTCCCCGGAGCAGACGGAAAAGGCCCTGAAAAAGCAGATACCAGAAAAATATTGGAGCGAAGCCCATCACCTTTTCGTTTTCCATGGGCGAAGGGTTTGCCATGCCCGCAAGCCCTCATGCTGTAACTGCATAGTAGAAAAGCTTTGCGACAAAAGAATAAAGAAGAAGTGACCTACAGCAAGGCAATGAATTTCTATTAGGGTTTTGCCTGAATATAAAATGTGGATCATTGGCGGCATAGCCGCAACCTCCGATGAACTAAGAAAAGCAAGGGAGTTATGCAAATAGTTTGCAATGGTACCAAAACCAAAGGGCAGTCGAAACAAAAAAACGGCAAAAGTTGTCTTGCTGACGGCTATATGCTAAAATTAATAAACTTTTTGTAAAAAACGGCCATTCCACGCTTTGGATACCTTTCACCCCCTGGGAGAGAGGTATTTTATTTGATGGCGATATGTGTATTCGCCATTACGGGGAATACAGTGGCTAGCAACCTCCCCAGTTTTTATTTGTATGCTAATAAAAATGGGAAAACTAGTCTTTTCATACGGTTGGCAATGGCCTTTTGGGCTTGGTGGTAATAAAATACAAATAGTAAGGTGGTAATTCACATGGCTAAAGGAAAATATGACGAAACACTGAATCTTCCCCAAACCAACTTTCCCATGCGGGCTAATTTGCCCAAAAGAGAACCGGAGATACTGGAGCTTTGGGAAAAGATTGATATATACCGGCAGGTACAGGATAAAAACGCCGAGCGACCCCAGTTTATTCTACATGATGGTCCTCCCTACGCTAACGGGGATATCCATTTAGGGCATACCCTAAATAAAGTTTTAAAGGATATTATCGTCAAATATCGTTCTATGAGTGGTTTTGATTCCCCCTATATTCCGGGTTGGGATACCCATGGCCTTCCTATCGAGCAACAGGCTATAAAAAATTTAGGGCTTGACAGGAACAAAACTGATGTTTTAGAATTCCGCAAACATTGCCGCGACTACGCTCTGAAATATGTAGATATACAGAAAGAACAGTTCAAACGTTTAGGGGTACGCGGAGATTGGGACAACCCTTACCTAACTTTAAGCCCGGGTTTTGAGGCCATACAAATCAAGGTTTTTGGCGAGATGGCTAAAAAAGGGTTTATTTACAAGGGATTGAAACCGGTATATTGGTGTGGGGATTGCGAAACCGCCTTGGCAGAAGCAGAAGTGGAATATAAAGAAAAGGTTTCACCCTCTATCTATGTTAAATTCGCGGTTAAGGATGGCCGGGGAGTTTTACCTGAAGATGCTTTTGTAATTATCTGGACTACTACCCCTTGGACCTTACCGGCCAACACCGGGATTTGCCTACACCCAAGTTTCGATTATGTATTAGTAAAAGTAAACGGGGAGAAGTACCTGCTCGCCCAAGGATTGCTCGAGGTTGTAGCCGGTGAATTATCCTGGAATGATTATCAGGTTTTGCAGCAATACAAAGGAGAAGAATTAGAACGGGTTTTATGCCACCATCCGTTCTATGAGCGCGATTCTTTATTGGTTTTGGGTGGACATGTTACCCTAGAAGCCGGCACCGGTTGCGTGCATACCGCTCCGGGGCATGGCGAGGATGATTTTCATGTAGGCCAGGAATATGGCCTGGAAGTGATTTCGCCGGTAGATGACCGGGGGAGGTTCACGGCAGATGCGGATATGTTTCAGGGATTATATGTTCATGATGCCAATAAAGCGGTCATAGAGGAACTGGAGAAAAGGAATATGTTGCTAAAGGCAACCAATATTGAGCACCAGTATCCTTGCTGCTGGCGCTGCAAAGAGCCCATAATTTATCGGGCTACCGAGCAATGGTTTGCCTCCATAGACGGCTTTCGCGAGGATGCTCTCACCGCTATTGATACAGTTAAGTGGATTCCCTCCTGGGGCAGGGATCGCATTTTTAATATGATCAGAGATAGAGGTGATTGGTGTATCTCCCGGCAACGCACCTGGGGAGTGCCTATCCCGATATTCTATTGTGAATCCTGTGGGGAAGCCCTGGTAAATGATGAAACCATCCAAAGAGTGAGTAAACTCTTTGCGGCCAATGGTTCTGACATCTGGTTTGCCCAAACGGCGGAGGAACTTTTGCCCCCGGGTTATAGTTGCAAAAACTGTGGAGGTACTACCTTCCGCAAAGAAAGCGACATTATGGACGTGTGGTTTGATTCCGGCTCTAGCCACATGGCGGTTTTAGATACGCGGAAGGAATTGCGCTGGCCTTCCGATATGTATTTGGAAGGCAGCGATCAACACCGGGGCTGGTTTAATTCTTCCCTTTCAACAGCAGTTGCAGTCAAGGGGTCTGCCCCCTATAAGGAGGTTTTGACCCATGGCTTTGTGGTAGACGAGCAAGGGCGCAAAATGTCCAAGTCCTTAGGTAATGTGGTGGACCCCTTAAAAATGACCCGGGAGATGGGGGCCGATATATTGCGCCTGTGGGTATCATCAGCCGATTATCGTAATGATGTTTCAGTATCGCCTAATATCATAAAACAAAGTGCCGAAGCCTATCGCAAAATTCGCAACACCTGCCGCTTTATATTAGGCAACCTGTACGATTTCGAACCGGCGAGAGAACGGCTGGACTATGATAAGTTGGGCGAGCTGGACCAATGGGCCCTGCTCAAACTAGACAGATTGGTACGCCGGGTAACAAAGGCATATGAAGATTATGAATTCCATGTGGTTTTTCATTCTATTCATAATTTCTGTACCATTGATTTGAGCAATATTTATTTTGATATTTTGAAAGATAAATTATATTGCTCTCATCCGCAGGAAGCGGGAAGAAAAGCGGCGCAGACCGTACTTTATGATATAATCAACGCCCTGGTAGTATTGTTGACTCCTATATTGGCTTTCAGCAGTGAGGAAATCTGGAGCCATCTCCGGCGGGAAGGACAGGCGGAAAGCGTGCAACTACTGGAATGGCCACAAGCCCATGAGCAATACCTTAATCAGGCTATCGAGGATCGCATGTCGCAGGTTCTGGAACTACGGGAGGTAGTGACCAAGGCGCTGGAAGAGGCCCGTAGTAAGAAGATAATAGGCCATTCCCTAGGGGCTAGGATTGTTATCTACGCTAGCCCTGCTTGGATGGAACTTTTGCAGGCCACGGATGGGCTGGAAAAAATATTTATTGTCTCCCGGGCACAGCTACAGCCAGAGACTGAGGCCCCTGCAGGGGCCCTAACCCTAGAGGGGGTTGAGGGTATCCGGGTTATGGTAAAAGCCGCTGAGGGAGATAAGTGCGAGCGCTGCTGGATAATTGAGGATTCGGTAGGTGAAGATGCCGAGCATCCCACATTATGTAAACGCTGTGCCCAGGTTGTGGCTCGCTTATAAGGACTGCGTTAGGGACATTAAAGTGTCGGTGTCGGGAAAAAACAGAGGAATAAGGATGGGGGAGGCTTGCCTACCCCCTTTTTTATTTCGAATTAGCAGTGATTTAAGGAACCATAAATAACTGCTGAGAACAATTCCACGCCCTGCTCGTAATGACAGTAGGCATGACAGCACTGGGCTAGAATGTCTAACGCTACTGTCATTGCGGGGGGTGAAGCGACGTGGCAAACTTCCCTAGGCGTGAGGCGTTTGCATAGCGTATAAAATTTGCGCTAAGCAGCATGGCAATCATAAGTCATTAGTCATAGCAATTAATCCGTAGTATAAAATAATAATATAAGAGTGGAGGGGAGAATCTATGCCAGAAAGGGAACCGGCCCAAAATGAAAACCAATACCTCAAGGAATTAAACCGTAAAATAGATGAAATGTCTTTAAACATGGAAAAACTAGGCATAGCCGAATATCTGGAAATGCTCAGAAACCCGCGGCGTCTTTTCATAATTAATTTTTGGGCCGGTTTATCCCGGGGCTTTGGTATGGCGATAGGTTTTACCGTTTTAGCGGCAATTGTTATATATTTTCTGCAAAAATTGATAATACTAAATGTACCGCTTATTGGGGACTTTATTGCTGAATTAGTCGCTATAGTTCAAAGCCAACTTAGATAGTCACAAACAGCGCCGAAAATGCGCCTTAGGCTGGGAATGACCGGGCGTTGTGTCATTGCGAAGAGCAAAGCGACGCGGCAATCTTCCCTAGGCGTTAGGCGTTAGGCGTTAGGCGTTAGGCGTGAGGCGTGAGGCGTGTGAGCGGCTTGGAATGTCTAACGCCCCTGTCATT
>CAYRCG010000125.1:0-5870 GCA_964422685.1 uncultured Syntrophomonas sp.
ATATCCCAAAACTCGTACATTTTATGAGCGGCGAATGGTCCAGGAGATAAGTAAATATGTAATTGAGCAGGCCCGGCAATACAGTGTTTTGGGGCACGGGGGTTAATAAGGATGGAAGCTACTAAGTTGAAAATTACTATTGCAAGGAAAGTGTGCGGGAGGTTTTGTCATGAGGCGTAGAACTGGAGTAATAGTGGTAGGGGCTTTAGGAAAAATGGGCAGGGAGACCATTAAAGCCATTGTAGAGGATGAGGACCTCGAACTACGAGCTGCGGTTGATATTAAGGCAAAAGGAGAGAAACTGGCGGAATTAACCAGCATCGCCGAGTTGGATACATATTTAGCCAATGATCTAGCCGAGGTTTTGGAGAGCCATAGGGCAGATGTAATGGTTGATTTCACCAGTCCGCAAGCGGTTTTTAATAATGCCAAAAGCGCTCTAAAAAAAGGAATATCGTGTGTAATCGGGACGACCGGTTTAAATGAAATCGAGATCAGGGAATTGGCAAGAATAGCAGGGGAAATGGATATAGGGATAGCTATTATTCCGAATTTCGCCATCGGGGCTATATTAATGATGAAATTTGCCAGTGAAGCCGCTAAATATTTTCCTGAGGTAGAGATTATCGAATTGCATCATGACCAGAAGATGGATGCTCCTTCCGGCACTGCTATTAAAACAGCCGAAATGATTAACGAATCCAGTCCCTTAAGGCCACCCCGCAACAGGCGGGAATTCGAAAAAATAGCCGGCTGCCGTGGTGGAGAACTAGGCCAAGTGAGGATTCATAGTGTCCGCTTACCCGGTTTAATTGCCCATCAAGAGGTAATATTTGGGGGCATCGGTCAAGGTTTGAAAATAAGGCATGATTCATTTGATAGAGCCGGTTTTATGCCCGGTGTAATAATGGTAATAAAAAAAATACTTCATAGTAAAGGGCTAATTTACGGTATGGAGAACTTACTGTAATATCCGGCAAAGCTTTCCGCTTAGGATTCCCTCCCGGTTAAGAAACACCACCTGTTAAAATGACATTAGTTGTGACTGTCGAGGTATGGGGTTATTTTGACAATTGGGGAGGATTCGCCCAATAAATGTCGAAACGTATAAGGAAGCATATAATAAAATAATTGAATAAACTCCGAGTCATTTGCCCTAAGGGCTATCCTAAGGGTTCCTGACCGATAGGGTTTAGTTGGAAACGATTAAGCCTCCCGTTGTGGAAAGGAGAAAACTGTTAATTAAACTAACGGTTTATATCTGTGATTTAGCGCAGTCTAGTGTTTTCCACCAGACTGTTTTTTTATGGTGAAAGGAGGGTAGTGGACCAATCCGTATGGGAAAATATCGCAAATCTAATTATAGGAGGAATAAAACATGAAAAAATTTGTTAGCGTAGTTCTTACCATGTTTCTTCTGGGGTGCCTTATCGTTGTTGCCGGATGCGGACAACAGCCAAGTCCAACCCCTAATGAGCCTGAGAAGAAGGCTTTTGAAGGGCAGACCTTAAACCTATACGTTGCTGCCGGGATGCAGAAACCGATGGATGAAATAATAAAGACCTTCCAAGAGGAAACTGGTGCTACCGTTGCCGTAAACTATGGGCCGTCCGGAGGTTTATATGCTCAAATTGAACAAAACCAGCCTTGTGACCTATATTATTCTGCTGACTGGATTTATATTGAGAAGGTTGAAGAGGCCGAGAAACTGGAAAAGAGCGGTAAATTCCTGAGTGACAATATTGTTTTGGTCGTTTCAGAAACAGGTCAGGAAAAGGTTTCTAAAATGGCCGATTTGGCTAACCCCGGAGTAACCGTAGTAATAGCTGATGCCCAGGCACCGGTAGGGGTATATTCTAAAAATTCTATCGTGAACCTGGGCTTATGGGATACGGTTTCTCCCCATATCAAGGCCATGCCCAGCACCGTAAATCAGGTCGCCATTATGATAAAAGAAGACCAATTGGATGCCGGACTTATCTATTCCAGTGTGGCACGTGGCAATGAATTAAAGATTGTCGAAATTATAGATGAGGAATATTCAGGGGAAATCATTTTCGGTTCGGCAATTATCAAGGGTGGTCAGCAGGAACTAGCCGAGGCTTTTGAGGCCCATGCTAATAAAAATGTTGCTACGTTTGAAAAATATGGTTGGAGGGCATATGAGTAAGGAACTAATCAAGATATTCTTTTTGCCACTATTCTTTTTATTAATTATATTTCCGGTTTTAGCCTTAGTTATAAATTTAACCATGGATGGGGTCAGAGCCACCATGGTAGACCCCTTCTTTTGGGATTGCGTGAAAAACACCCTTATAGCAGCCATATTTGCCGCCGGGTTAGCGGTTGTAGTGGCAATAGGATTTGCCTACTATCACCTTTTTCACCGCGACTCTATAGTTTACAAAATTGCCAACCTATTTAATGATCTGCCTATAGCACTCCCGCATACTGTAGCGGGATTAGCCCTATTAATGGCCTTCGGGCGCAAGACCTTTGGCTTTTTAGGAGAAACAGGTGCCGCCTTTACCCTATTTGCGGTTATACTAGCCATGTTTTTCGTTTCTTATTCTTTGGCGGCTCGCACCTTAGTTTCGGGGGTTGATCAAATGGAGCCGGAGGTGATTGATGTAGCCCGGACATTAGGCGATAACCCGGGCCAGGTCTATTTCCGTATCGTATTACCTTTAATGGGCGAGGCTTTATTCTCCGGTTTTTTACTGGGTTTTTCCCGTTCACTTAGCGAATTCGCCGCAGTAATCATGTTTGGCGGTAATATGCCGGGTAGGACACAGGTCTTGGCCTCCTATGTTTTTACTAAGGTTGAGGTGGGCGATCTGGATATGGCGGTAACCGCAGCTGTATTCTGTGTAGTCTTATCTCTTCTAATTGTTTCAATTCTAAGCTTTAGGAGGCATCGCTATGTTACAAGCTAAAAATATAAACAAAAAATTCAAAAATCAGATTGTATTGCAAAAGGCAAGCCTGGAACTCGGTTCAGAGATTAAGGCGCTTATTGGGGTTAATGGAAGTGGCAAATCCACCTTTTTAAAGATAATAGCCGGTATAGTCAAAGCTGACTCCGGTACAGTATTATTGAACGGCGCGGAAGTTTCCAAGCTCCCGCCTGAAGAACGGGATGTTGGCTATGTTCCTCAGCATCCGGCTCTTTTTCAACACCTTAATGTGAAAGATAACATACTATACGGAATGAGAAATGGCAAAGGTACTCATGCCGCTTATGAACAAATAGTGGAAATGTTGGATTTGCAGGCCGTTTTAGAGAAGTTCCCCCGGCAGCTTAGTGGAGGCTATCAGAGCCGTGCTTCCCTTGCACGGGCCCTAGTTCCGCATCCCCGGATATTACTCATGGATGAACCCTTAACGGGAATGGACGTTGTCCTGAAAGAAAAAATTCTGCCTGATTTTCGTGGAGTCCTCAAAGAATCGAAAATTCCGGTCCTATATGTTACCCATGACCCCAAAGAAGCGGAGCTACTAGCTGATAGTTATGCTATTATGGATAATGGTCAGATCCACCAGGTGGAGACATCTGCCGAAGCTTTTGCCTTGATTCGCAGCAGTATTCTCCAAGCTTATGCCCAATAGCATAAGTAATCAAAGAAGCATAGGGCTGTTCTCGGTTAAGCTATCACCGGGAACGGCCTTTTATCTTTCCCGCCCGCCTATTCTAAAGCCATACCACTGCTTATTCACCTTTATTCTTAAGTCAATATTCGTAGCAATGACAATCCTTTTAAACAAGCACAACTGCTAGGAATAATACATATAATGCTATTGATTGTAGCTGCAGAATTATCCCAAAGGGGGCCTCAGGGTGAGCTCGCTGCTTTCAGGAATTAAAATTGCGATACTGGGTGGGGACGAAAGAGAACTGATTCTAATCGCCGAGCTGGTAAAAAGGGGAGCTATTATAAAGGTTGCTGGATTCCCCAGTTTTCAGCTAAGTGTCGGGGCTATGGCTGTAAGTAGCGTCGAGGAAGCATGCTGGGAGACAAAGATCGCCATTATGCCTTTGCCGGGAACTAGCGCTGATGGAATTATCCGAGCGGTCTATGCCGAAGATGAGCTAAGGCTTACCGAAAAAGCGATAGAACTGTTAGCTGAAGACGCCATAATAATCATCGGTTCGGCGCGCCCGTTTCTTCGGACATGGGTGGAACAACACAAATTACGCCTATTAGAGATTGCCGAGATGGACGAGGTAGCCATAATGAATTCTATTCCTACTGCCGAAGGGGCTATACAGATAGCCATGGAAGAATCGAAGATTACCATCCATGGTAGCAATAGTTTGGTAGTGGGGTTCGGGCGGATTGGCATCACACTTGCACGTACCCTGCAGGCCTTAGGTTCGAAAGTTACCATAGTTTCCAGGGAAGAGGGGCAAATGGCTAGAGCCTACGAAATGGGATGTAAAAGAGCGAGCTTCTCCAGGTTGGCCGAGGCTATAGGATATAGTGATTTCGTTTTCAATACCGTACCCAACATGGTGATAGATAGAAAGGTCTTAAAAAACACGCCATGTGAAGCTATCATTATTGACCTAGCTACCCAACCCGGGGGGACGGATTTTGAAGCCGCTAATGAATTTGGTTTTAAAGCTATTTTGGCCCCCGGACTACCAGGTAAAGTTGCCCCCATTTCCGCAGGGAGAATCCTGGCTGAGGTGGTTCCCCGTTTGATAGCAAAAGAGCTAGCTAAAACAGGGCCGAAACTACCTCTTGATTAAAAGGAGGTGGCAAAAATGAAAAAAAACCGCTTAAGGGGAGTCAAAACCGGTGTGGTTATGACCGGTTCCCACTGTACTATTCCGGAAGCGCTCCCGCAGCTTAGAAGACTAAAAGAAGAAGGAGCAGCGATATTCCCCATTTTTTCCTACACAGTAAGCGAAGTAGATAACCGTTTCTATAAAGTTGAAGATTTGAAAAAAGAAATAATGGAGGTTACGGATCAACCTCTAATTAATAGTATTGTTGGAGCCGAGCCTATCGGGCCGCAGAAACTACTGGATATTGTGGTAGTAATACCCGCAACTGGCAACACCATCGCCAAGCTAGCCAATGGAATTATAGATACCCCTGCATTGATGGCCGTAAAAAGCCAATTAAGAAATCAAAGGCCGGTAGTAATTGCTATATCCACCAACGATGCTTTGGGTATAAATGCAAGGAATATCGGGACGCTTCTTAATACGAAAAACATATTCTTTGTGCCGTTTCGGCAGGATAACCCATTTGAAAAAGTTAACTCCCTAGTTGCTTGTATGGAAAAGGTGGTTGATACAGTGATTTTAGCCCTGCAAGGTAAACAAATACAGCCGATGCTTTTAGGGCCGATATGATCAATATACTATAAAAGGTAAGGTTGTTATTGTAAGATTTGAATAGGCGAATCGGGGTCAGGTGTAGAAAAGGGACCTTAAAGGGTTGCATTTCTTGAGAATGGAAGATGCATTGTGTTAAAATACGTTAATAAGAAAGTAACCCTAATAGTTCCATACTTCCTTGCTATACTTCCAGGCATAGCACTGTCATTTTGAGCGCAGTATTGCCATCGCTATGAATAATGACTTAAGGTTGCCACGTCGCTTCGCTCCTCGCAATGACGGTGCAATGGTATTATTATTCGTTTAACGTAGTGCGTTACTATGCGTAGGAATTCCGAGCGTAGCGGGGAATCTATGCCCTCAATATTTAACCGGGTGGTCATGGCTTTAGATCCTGGGGGGTTGAAAAAAGCAAGAAGTAAGGGGCTAGGGTTAATAACTATTAACGGGAGGCAGGATTTGTGGCAAAGGGCGTTAGACTTGCTATTGTTGGGGCAACGGGCGCCGTAGGACAGGAAAT
>CAYRCG010000126.1:0-1973 GCA_964422685.1 uncultured Syntrophomonas sp.
CGCTGATTTTATTTTAGTAAGTATAACAAGTCCGCGAAAACCTGCGTAACGGCAGATGCCCTGACCCTTTTCGTTTACCGTGGTGCAGCTCTGCTGCATGATAATTCCGGGCTTGCGAGGAATCTTCCCCTCACGCCTCACGCCTCGCGCCTAGGGTAAGATTGCCACGTCGCTGCGTTCCTCGCAATGACAGGGTTGTCGCTGCGTTCCTCGCAATGACAGGGTTGTCGCTTCGCTCCTCGCAATTATCACGCACAAAGAGCAGCGCGGTAAACGGAAAGGGTCGGGGCAGCCCCTTACTTTCTGGCTCTTTTTTTAGCCGCTAGCAGACGCGACATTCCTTCTTTTTCCGCAGCCCTTTCCGCTTCACCATTCGGGGTCTTTTCCCCAAACCTCTCCTTGTGAGGAAGGGTTGCGTCTTTAATCTTCTTTGATTGATGAGTTGCACTATCATCGATAGGAGGTCTGCTGCTTACCCTTTTTCTTTCTCGTTCATATAAATCCTCTTGGCGCCTACGCAAGCGTTGGAAAGTGCTGTCCCCAGGATCTGAAGCATTTCCTGATGCTTTTTGACGCTTTTGCCACCAAGTTTGTAGGTCACTAAATGTATAGGCCAGGCGGCGGTTGGCAATATCCAAAGGAAGCAGAATAGCCGCTAAGGCCAGGAGCCAGGGCCATAGTTCCCTTATCCCCCGGGCTAACGGCAGATTGGCCGCAAAGGCTTCACGGGGTTCTTTCAGGAGACTGCCCCCTCCGGCACCAGCCAGGGCTTGCAGGAATTCCCGGTCACTGCCCATTACCGCATATTCCGGGGAATAGGCTAAGCTTAAGCCTCCGCTAACCGTCCTTATTTCGCCTTCGCTTCCCTTTTGGCTGACATTTATAAAATAGACCCCAGGTTCCGTTGTGGTGAATCTTCCTTCGTACCTTCCCGGAGCTACTGCTTCCAGTTTTATTTTCCGGCTATTCATAGCCGGATCGAGCACTATAGCTTCACTAGGCCGGGAAAGGGATAACTCACGTGAATCCAACTGTATCAGAGCTTGCCGCCCTTGCAAGTCGGTTTTGAGTTCCAGACCGCCGTCCTGTTGACTACGGGGTAAAGTCCAGGAAATCAGATTGCCCCAAAATCGCTGGTAGTTTTCCCAGGCTGTCCAGGCTGCGGACCAACGCCAGCCGCCATCAGTAGTAAAAGCAACAGAGCGGCCTAGCCCATACTGCCACTGGGCCAGCACCGGATCCTGGTGATGACTGGATAAAACCACCTGGGCAGTATTCTTAGGAGTAGTAGCCACATAGCCCTCCAGGGCGGGAACAGAAATAATACCATCCATAACCGGACTTTCCGCACTTAGGAGCGGAAAGAACTTCTCCTCCACCAGATAACTTTTTATAGCCTTCATGGTTTCCTTGGTAAATATGCGGGGGATATTGGAACTTTCATCGCTGTAATAATAGCGCCCCTGCCCCCATTCTGCCAATTGCTCCAGCAAAAGGGTATCAGCGCCCTCCCCTACCGCTACAGTAGACATAGTTATACCTGCTCGAGCCATTCTTCGGCTTAAGAAATAATAATCCCCGGTAGTAGCCGATTGCCCGTCGGTGAGCAGTATTATGTGCTTGAACATGGTATGAGCGTCCTTAAGGTCCGCGTAAGCCAAAGCCAGGGAGGGATAGATGCTGGTGCCGCCGTCAGCCCTGATAGTCGCGATATCATCCTGTATTGCTTCCTTGTCTTCCACTGCCTGCAAAGGAACCACCCATTGAGCGCTATCATCAAAAGCTATTACCCCAGCCATGTCCAAAGGCCCTAAGATGCCAGTGGCTTGAATTGCCGCTTCTTTGGCTAATTCCACTTTACTATAACCGCCGCTGCTCTCCGACATACTGCCGGATTTATCGATAACTAATACCAAAGCCAGGCTAGGTATCTCCTTCTTGCCTCTTAGATCCATATATACCGGCAAGGCTTT
>CAYRCG010000126.1:2073-5844 GCA_964422685.1 uncultured Syntrophomonas sp.
CCTTTTTCCCTTCTATGAGCAGCAGTCGGGGAGGGCCCTGAACCGTAGTGAAATGATGCGCTTCATTGTTTTCTGCTATCGTGTCTTGCTCTGCTTCAATACAGGCTTGAAAATCATGGAACCCACTTTCATCTAAAACAGAAGAATAAATATAATTGTTTTCCCCTTGCCGGAGTTTTATTTCCTCTTCTCCGAACAATTCCCGGTCCTGGTAAAGCCGAAGCCGGGCAGTAGTGGCAAAGTTGCTTTCTATGGTGATTTTAATCGGGAATTTCTCCCCGGCAAAAAGGCTTTGCGGTACTTCCAGACTTTTTACCCGTGCATCCTGACCGGAGTGACTCTCCAAGGGGAAAATATCCAGCCTGGTTCTTTTATCTGCCAGGAAAGCCGTCTCTTTTAGAGCATCACCATCGTTTTGCCTGCCGTCGCTGAACAAAACCACCCGCCGCGAATAATCATCCGGCATTAAAGCATCGGCCAGCTTTAGGGCCTGCTCCGGTTTACTATAGTTTCTATCCACAATACTTTCTATAGGATACAAGCGTCCGCTGTTAGAAAGGCTTTGATCAACCAGGGCGTTGCCGCCGAAAACTATAACCGCCGCCTTATCATCTGCTTTTTTATGCTTTAGGGCCTCACGGATGAAGTTTTCCGCTGCCTCCCGGCTGTTTTCGCAACTAGCAGAAAGATCCACCGCAAAAACCACACTCTGCCGCTCCAAAGGAAAACGCAGCTCCAGTCCGGCCAGTGCCAGTATAAGGCTTAGAAGCAGCAGGCTCCTCAATAATAAAGCCAAGTTACGGCGGAGGGCAGGCCAATGTCTAAAATCACGATACCAAAGATAAACCTGGTATAAAACCAAGGGAATAGTCAGCAATAAATAGGGGTGATTAAAGCTAATAGCCACGGCGATACACCTCCCCTTCTAAAAGGAGCAATAAGAGGACCGCCCAGCAGAACCATGACCAAAGCTCTTTTTTACCCAGCCGCTCCTCTGCGCCTTCCGGTTTATCTCCCGCGTTCAGCCAGGGCAGTGACGCCGGCTTTATATTCGATTCAAGGGAATCACCCTGGTTCTTGGCTAAAAAGTTGCTTTCTATCCTATCAGCTTTAAGCTGATTTATCCGGTATAAGCCCGGGAGATGTGCAGTGTATGAAGTAGGAAATGGAGGCAGATAGCGTTCTTCCTTTTTTTCACCCGGCCTTAAAAGGTGGATAGCTTCCGTTTCCGGATGAGGTTCAAAGCTGAAACGGTCTTGTTCTAAAGTAAAACTAGCCCCGGCATTTTCCGGCAGCAGCCAAGCCACCAGATTATGTATAAGAATGGGGAAACCAGTTTGCAAGGGTATGTTGCTCTCATGCAGGTCAAAAGAAAAAACAGCCACCCGGCTGGTTAAATGACCGGCCAGCAATAAAGGCACACCATCGCTTTCCAAAAGCACTTGAGCCCAATCCGGACATAGCAGTTCTTTACTTCGGGCTACCTGCCATTCCTGATAGTCAATATAGCGTAAAATGGGGTCTTCCCCCCGGGTCTTTATCTGGCGAAGGTTTTTAACTTCCGCCTGCATAGACAGCCAGGGATTGCCGTAAGGGGGATTTACTATCAATATGCCGGCAGGCGGAAGCTTGGGGGGCAACCAGCCGTCAAAGATGAACAATTGGTAATCATCTCCCAGCAGGGGATCATATTCTGCCGGGCCGGTCTTGAATAGCTCCACTCCCGGCAAAAGGTTTAAAGCTTTTTCCAGGTAGAGGTTGCTTTCACTTACTAGTAAGGCCCGCTTTTCGCCTAATTCCTCCACCACTGCCCAAGCCGCATTATCCCCCGGCAGGAAATCCGAACGTAGTATATTTGCTTGAATAAGCTGGGTTCCTACAGGCAAATCATCCCAGATGATTTCCCGGGCATCCCCTTTTTCCAATTCTATTTCCCTTACATCGAACAATTTTCCGTCAGCCCTGAGCTCAATATCGGTGACAGCCGCCTTTTCACCAAAATTATGTACCCGTGCCAAAACTAAAACCTGCCCTGAATCCCGGCGGGTAGCTAAGGTACTTATAGCCAGATTATCGCTTTCGCGGCCGATCTGAATAAATTCTACCGGGGATTTAATCCCGGGGTCATGTTCCACCGGCAAGGTTTTCCCGTCACTGACAATAAAGAGCCGGCTTTCCCGAAAATCACGACTAAGTGAAGCAATCAATGAAAGGGCTTTTTCCAGATCGGCCCGCCCGCTTTCAACTTGTGCGTTTCGTAACTGGTGGCGCAGTTCATTCTTATCACTGCTATCCGCCTGCAGTATCTCCGGCTGTTCGCCCATTTTGATGAGGGTCATTTTCTCCCCGGCTCCCAATCCATTGATGAGCTTTTCTACCTCTTTTTGCGCCGCAACCCAGCGTGATGGTGTTACATCACTAGCCCCCATGCTGGCAGAAGCATCAATTAAGACCAGGAGTTGTTTTTCCAATCCGCCTGGTACCGGCAGGTAAGGGCGGCTGAGAGCCATCACCAGCAAGAAGGCTGCCAATAGCTGCAGAAAGAGCAGGAGATTCTTCTTTAAACGCTGCCAGGGGGAAGTCGCCTCCAGATCCTTCAAAACTTCGTCCCAGAGATAGGTGCTGGGCACAGTTTTTTCCTGAAAGCGTCTTTTAAGGAGATATAGCAGTATTATTAAGGGTATTATAGCGGCAAAGCCAAGCCCTGCCGGATTAAGCCAGGACAAAATGTTTTCCTCCTTGGGTTAAAAAGTGGTATCCGAGCCACAGGGGATTATATATAGCCACCCTCCATTGCCTAGGTGTTAGGCCAGGATCCCGGCCCGGGGAAGCAACTGCAAAAGCAGTTCCTCTACGGGAACAGCACTGCTGATCTGCATGTATCCCATCCCCCGCCGCAAACAAAACTCGCGATTAGTCCTGGTAAAATCATCTAATCTTTTCTGGTAGGCTCGGAGCAATTTGGGGGTAACGCTGATTTCCCGGCTTTCGCCGCTTTCACTATCTACCAGCTTCCAATCCCCATGCAGGCTGGGTTTGATTTCTTCCGGGGCCAGAAGCTGTAAAACCACAACCTCCTGTTTCAAATATTGGAGGTATTTAGCCCCGGCTTGGAAACCATGGGGGGATAGGAGATCAGATATAATTAAAGCAACTCCCGGGCCATGAGAATAACGGCCATATTCGCGCAAGGCATGATTTAAGTTGGTGTTGCCGCCGAAAGGAAGCTGCGCCAGGAAGGCCCAAGCTTGTTCTATGCCGCTTTTCCCCCGTAAAGGAGCCTGATAAGCCGCCAGTTGTTCAGAGCAGGCGGCAATAGCTACCCGATCATAAGCAGCTAGGGCCAGATAGGAGAAGGCGGCTCCTAACTGCAAAGCAAGCTGTTTTTTGGAGGGCGTCCCCCAGGACATGGATCTGCTGGTATCTATAAAAATAGTCAAAAGCATATCTTGCTCTTCCATAAACAGCTTGATGAAGAGTTTTTCCGTGCGGGCGTAGCTATTCCAATCAATATAGCGAAAATCATCACCGCTAGAATAACTGCGAAAATCAGCAAATTCTACCGACTGGCCTTTTAAGGGCGAGCGCCTTTCCCCGATGTTATTTCCGGCCCGCATTTTGCGGCTAACCAAGCGCAAATGCTCTAAACATTTTAAAAAATCTTCATCAAATAAATCTTTCATAATCCACTCCCTGGCCAGGGGCCACAATTTTTTATTGTATCGGGTTAAGATTCCTCGCAAGCTCGGAATGACAAGGGGCTAGCTCTGA
>CAYRCG010000127.1:0-5837 GCA_964422685.1 uncultured Syntrophomonas sp.
CCGTACGGGACGAAAGCCTTTTTTAGTTTTTTAGCTTTTCTTTTTTTAATGATGGGGGGTAAAAATAATGATAAAAAATGATATGGTGGAAATCCGCTGGCATGGGCGGGGTGGGCAGGGAGCCAAAACAGCCTGTTTGCTCTTGGCGGATGTGGCCGCTTTGGAGGGGAAGTTTGTTCAGGGTTTTCCGGAATATGGGCCGGAACGTATGGGCGCCCCTATTACTGCTTATAATCGCATCAGTGAAAAACGCTGTACTATTCATTCTAATATATATCACCCGGATTATGTAATCGTGGTAGACGAAAGTCTTTTGGATAGTGTCAATGTTACCGGCGGTCTAAAAGCAGACGGGGCAATAATTATTAATACCCCTAGCCCCCCTATGGAAATGCGCTCACGTTTGCCGGGATGGACAGGAAGGGTATTTACTATCGATGCTCGCAGCATTTCAGAAGAAGTGTTAGGCAGGAATCTTCCCAATACCCCTATGCTTGCGGCCACAGTTAAAGTGAGCGGGGTCTTAGAAACCGGGCGCTTTTTGGAAAATATAGAAGAGTCCTTCAGACAGAAATTTGCCCATAAACCCCAGCTTATAGAGGGGAACATGACCACTCTGAAAAAATCTTTGCAGGAGGTTCGACTAGGATGATTCGTGCGCGGGATATCAATGAACTAACCCCCTGGCAGGAACTAACTCCTGGTGGGGAGATATACGAAAGGGGGACCGCACGGGATTTTAATACGGGAAGTTGGCGGACTAATACCCCTATTTTCCACGAGGAGGCCTGTAAACACTGTATGCTTTGTGTTCCTTTCTGCCCGGACAGTGCTATTCCGGTAAAGGACGGGAAACGCCTGGATTTTGATTATATGCATTGCAAGGGTTGCGGCATCTGCCTGAATGTGTGCCCCTTCCCGGCGATTACCATGGTGTCAGGGGGTGGGCCGGTTTGAGCAATCGTCTTTCCGGAAATGCGGCAGTAGCCTATGCAATGAAGCAGATAAACCCTGATGTAATGGGGGCTTTCCCTATCACCCCCTCCACAGAAATACCTGAATATTTCGCTGATTATGTGGCTAATGGGGAAGTGAACACGGAATATGTAGCGGTGGAATCTGAACACAGCTCGATGTCTGTTTGTATTGCCGCCCAGGCAGCCGGGGCCCGAGCGATTAGCGCAACTTCTTCCTGCGGACTAGCCCTAATGCATGAACTTTTATATGTAGCAGCATCCTGCCGTTTGCCGATTACCCTGGCTTGCGTCAACCGGGCTCTTTCCGGGCCGATTAATATTAATCATGATTATTCCGATTCTATGGGGGCGCGGGATAGCGGCTGGATTCAAATATACGCCGAGAACAACCAGGAGGCTTATGATAACATTCTTATGGCTATGCCTATCGGCGAACACCCTGAGGTACGCCTACCGGTTATGAGCTGTATGGACGGCTTTATTACCAGCCATGCGGTGGAGAACATTGAACTTTTAAATACAGAGGTAGTGCGTGAATTCATCGGTGAATATGCGCCGGAAAACTATTTATTAAAGAAAGAAAACCCTTTAGCGGTGGGACCTTATGATATCAGCGCTTATTATATGGAACATAAGGTGCAGGAAGCTGAGGCAATGAAGATAGCTAAGTCCCGTATATTGGAGGTAGCCGCCCAATTTGAGAAGATTTCCGGCCGCCATTACGGATTATTTGAAGAATATATGATGGAGGACGCGGAGCTGGCTTTGGTCCTCATCGGCTCTACCGCCGGTACGGCTAAAGCCGCCGTTGACCTATTGCGGGATAAGGGAGTCAAGGCGGGGTTGGTTAAAATAAGGGTTTTTCGACCTTTTCCCGGTGAAGAACTGGCTAAAGCCCTGGCATCTGCTAAGGCCATAGCCATCATGGACAAATCCGAAGGTTTTTCCGCTAACGGAGGCCCTTTGTTCGCTGAAAGCCGCAGTGCCTTATATGACCTTCCGGAGCGCCCCTATATGATTAATATTGTCTATGGTCTAGGTGGCCGCGATGCCCGGGTAGAGGATATAACCAAAGTATTCAGGCGCTTAGCGGACATAGTTAAGACCGGTAAAATTGGGGTAGTTTATAACCATATGGGCCAGAGGTCAAGGGAGGGGGAAAGTATATGAGCAAGGCATATAACCTTAAGCGCGAAGTCGAAAAAGCCCCTCGGCTTACCGGAGGGCACCGGCTTTGTGCCGGCTGTGGTGCCGGGATAGTTGTGGCCGGGGTTTTGCGGGCTCTAAGCGAGGAAGATAGAGCAGTGGTAGTTAATGCCACCGGTTGCTTAGAGGTATCTACTTTCATGTATCCTTATACTGCTTACATGGATAGCTATATCCATTCCGCTTTCGAGAACTCCGCCGCTACTTGTTCCGGGGTAGAAGCAGCTTATAACGCCCTAAGGCGCCGCGGAAAGGTAGAAGGAACGGTTAAGTTCATTACCTTTGCCGGTGACGGGGGCACCTATGATATAGGTTTCCAATCCCTTTCCGGAGCGATGGAAAGGGGTCATGATATGGTATATGTCTGCTACGATAACGAGGCCTATATGAATACCGGAATTCAACGTTCGTCCTCAACCCCCCGTTTTGCTAAAACAACTACCACACCGGTGGGCTATGCAGGGCAAGGTAAGAAACAACACAAAAAAGACTTGACAGAGATTATGGTGGCTCATGATATCCCTTATGTTGCCCAAACTGCTCCCCTGGGCAATTTTCGCGACCTGCATATCAAATCGCATAAGGCTATTTATACTGAGGGACCTTGCTTTTTAAATATATTGTCCCCTTGCCCGCGCGGCTGGGATTATCCTATGGAATTATTAGCCGACATTGTTAAGTTAGCGGTGGATAGCTGTGTTTGGCCCCTTTTCGAAGTAGAGGAAGGTATATGGCGCCTCAGCTATAGGCCAAAAAAGAAGCTGCCTGTTGCAGACTTTCTTCGTCCCCAAGGACGATTCCGCCATATGTTTAAGAAAGGAAATGAATGGATGATTGAAGAAGCGCAGTGTTATGTAGATAAAAAATGGGAGCGCTTGCTGGAGCGCACTGGTGCTTAATTTGTTACCGGGGGCGGGAGTAGCCACCAAAATATGCTATTATAGCAGTAAACAAAGGAGGTTTTGCCTATGGAACAGACTATGTTTAGCAATGAGGTCATTTTATCCTGGCTGCAATATTTCTCTAGGAATGCTCCCGTAAGCCTGGCAAAACTTAAGATGTTGGACATTACCGGAAAAAACAAAAACCTAATCCCGACGATTATGTGTAATCAGGCTGTTTTGGTTTTTACCGATGCCGGTCATCCCGAGATATTTTATGATATGTGGAATGCGGAGTTGGGGGATTGTGACATCTGGTATAACGAAGGATCAGACCCCATCGGCGAAATCAAGCATAACAAGGTTGCTGATATGATCAACCGGGGCATAAATGCCTCTGCGGCTATGTTGGTTTTAAATCCTAACGCTGCTGCCAGCCATCATATAGGTATAGAGAATAGCCGTTTTACTTGCGGATCGGTGCAGTATGTTTGCCGGGAGGTTAGGGCAGTTATAATGAACAAACTCGACCTGGGGGTCCGGGACAATATATGTATAATATCCGGTGAAAGTATAGCGGTGGAAGCGGCTATGATTGCCTCTGAGGGTCATATCATCGCGGTGGAATATGACCGCCGGGACAGGGATACTATGTGTGAGAATGTTAGCAAGTTCGGACTAAATAACGTAACAATTGTTGATTCTTTGGAAAATGGTATCCTAGATAGGATTCCGGTGCCGAATATAGCGTTTATAGTGGGTTCCCCCCGAATAGGCAAAGAAATAGGGAAGTTGCTATCCATCAATCCGGATATGGATTTTGTAATATACACTTTGGATTTTGAAGTCCTTATGGATTTGCCGGTCTTGTTTAGGGAAAATGGGTTGGAAAGAACCGAAGCTATACATGTGGCAGTTTCCCGGGTCAATAGCAAAAGGATGGTAGAGCCATTCCCGGCACCCTGGATAATCTCCGGCAGGCCTATTAATCAAACAATCCCGGCTGAAAAAGACTAGTGTTTTTTTGAGGGTTTAACACCGCTGCTGGGGCAGGGATAAAGGGGCTTGCCTGTACTTTTGCGCCTTCGCTATGCCAAAGGGCCAATTTTTTTAGGGCATTAAGCTGCTCGCGTTGACCGGCTTTCGCCTTACGCAATGCCCGCTTTAGGGTTTTATAGGATTGTTCGATATCAGTTTCACTTACCGGGAAAGGGAATCCATCTTTACCCCCATGGGCAAAAGAATAGCGTACCGGATCATCAAAACTAGGACGGGCACCGTAGGTAATTTCTGCAACCAGGCAGAGGGCGCGCAGGGTGCCGGGACCTACACCGGTCACATTCAGCAGGGCCTCAAAATCCTGCGGATGCTCATCGTAGGCGGCATATAAGGCTTTATTCAGATAATTTGTCCGCGGTATGGAATGGTAGGCAGGAAATGCTAGGGAGGATTCCCTTATATGCTTTATTTCCGCCAGCAGGTTATCAGGATTTTCCTGCAGCAAGTGGGTACTTAATTCGCGGATATTGCTATTATCCTCAGCTACCAGATTCAAGGTATCTGCCTTAAAGTCGCAGCAAATGGCGGCTTGGGGTTCAAGTGTAAATGATTGCACTGCATCCCCCAACCAGTGGTAGCGGCGTGCCTGCCGCAGATCTCCATTCATCCCCTGTTGAACTACCGCCCAATGGCCGTCCCGGGTAAAGAAAAAACAATGATGATAAATATCATAGCCATCCTGCACGGCTGCGCTGTCCACCTTGGCCGACATTCTACTAGCGTAAATCAAATCATTTGCGGGGCAATTTAAGGCATAACTATCAGCGAGGTGTGCAATCTCCGAGGGTGTCCGGCGGGAAGTCCGGCCTTTACCTCCGGCAACAAAAAGTCCGGCTTGTGCACCTAACCCTGCTAATCCTTCCTTTAAGGCGGCGCAAAGTGTTGTAGTCAGCCCGGAGGAATGCCAATCAAAACCTACTACGCAGCCTAAGCCCTGGAACCAATAGGGATGGGAAAGACGGCGCAGAACTTCTTCAGGTCCGTTTTCCTCCAATATTACTTCAATAATGGCTCGGCCTAAGGCTTTCATGTGTGCAAAAAGCCAGGCGGGGCATTTGCCCCCATGTAAAGGCAGGTTGGCAGTACCGGTTCGCATTGAAATGGTCCTTTCATTCATTATTCATTGTAAGCACAGTATAGCGTAAATAGAACGAAAGTTCCAGTGCCCGAAGCCGCACTAATCTATTTTCCTGCTGGGAAAACATAACAATATAAACTGCTAAACCTTTTGGGTAACCGGCATCATCCTCGCTTCGCCCTCTACCACGATATCGCCTTTTTGGTTTTTACAATAGGCACGCAACCATACCCGGTTTTTGTCCATATCTTTTTTGATTACTTCAACATTTGCCGTTATGGTATCGCCTATGTAAACCGGTTTCTTGAAATCACACTTCAGGCCTACAGTAATACTGCCCGGGCCGGGGAGTTGGGTTCCCAGCACATTGGAAATAAAGCCTATGGACAATATGCCATGGGCAATAGTTTTGCCAAAGGCGGTTTCACTGGCGAATTCATTGTCGATATGTGCCGGGTTAAAGTCACCCGTGACACCGGCAAAGGAATAGACATCATAACCGGTAACGGTTTTTGTGAAATTTGCCGAATCCCCTATATTGATTTCGTTTATTGTTTTGCCTAGCATTTCTTTCCTCCTTAGTTAGTATGAAAAGGTGAGGCGTGAGGGGTGAGGAGTGAGGCGTATTAGTAATTA
>CAYRCG010000128.1:0-5638 GCA_964422685.1 uncultured Syntrophomonas sp.
CGGTCGCTATTAAGGAAGCGGCGAGCAGTATATTCTATTAAGCCGCCCATCACGCGACTATTTTCATATTAACCCCCATGGTCGGGGACCGCAAACAACGATGAAAAGGGAGTTTGAGGGCTCTTGGACGGTAAGGGATAGCGGGTGGACACCAATACCCCTCACTCCTCACCCCTCACGCCTCACCTTTTCATACTGACAATATAAGAAAATTATGGAGGGATGGAAGTGAATATACCCGAGGAATTGTATTATTCACCGAGTCATGAATGGGTGAAGGTGGAAGGAGAGCAGGCTTTTATAGGCATTAGCGACTATGCCCAGCAAGAGCTAGGGGACATAGTATTCGTGGAAATGCCGGAGCCAGACGATGAGTTGGAGGTAGGGGGACAACTGGGGATTATTGAATCGGTAAAGGCCGCTTCGACTATATACAGTCCGGTCAGCGGGCAGGTAGTGGCGATTAATGAGGAACTAGAGGACGCCCCCCAGCTTATCAATGAGGACCCTTACGCTAATTACATTGTGGTTGTAGCTATGAGCAACCCGGAGGAATTGGATGATTTGCTTCCGGCGGCGGCCTATGAAGAACTATGCCGAAGGGAGCAGGGGGGGGAGTAGGATGAGATATAGCCCCCATTCCGCCGTTGAGGTGGAGGAAATGTTGGATTTTATCGGTATGGAAAGTAAAAGTGAGCTTTTCACGGATATTCCAGACAACCTGAAGCTTAAACGGGAACTAAACCTAGGTCCGGGGCTTGCGGAAATGAAATTAAGTCGCCATCTTAAGGAACTAGCCGCAAAAAACATGAACCTTGATGATTATCCCTGCTTTCTCGGGGCCGGGGCTTATGACCATTATATCCCGGCGGCTCTCGATCAGCTTTTGCTTCGCTCGGAATTCTATACCGCCTATACCCCATATCAAGCGGAGATAAGCCAGGGCATACTGCAGGCCATATTTGAGTACCAGACCATGATCTGCAGCATAACCGCTATGGATGTGGCCAATGCTTCCCTTTACGAAGGGGGTAGCGCTCTGGCCGAGGCTTGCCAGATGGCCTGTGAAGGCAGTCGGCGGCGACAAGTGATATTGCCCGCCACCCTGCATCCGGAACACCTGGAAGTAGTTAAAAGCTATGCCCTTTCTGGCAAGATGGAGATAGTCCTGGCTCCGGAGCGGGGAGGCCTAATAGATGAGGAAGCCACCCTGGCCTTATTAGGACAGGATACCGCCTGCCTAGTAATACAACAGCCTAATTTCTTCGGCTGTTTAGAGGGAATATCCGTTTTGGAAAAGGCGGTGCATGCGCATAAGGCCCTCTTAATCATGGCAGTGAATCCTATGTCCTTAGGGCTAATAAAGCCGCCGGGGGAATGGGGGGCGGATATTGTGGTAGGGGAAGGGCAGCCGTTAGGCAATCCTTTAAGCTTTGGTGGCCCCTACTTAGGTTTTATGGCCTGCGCAAAGAAATATATGCGCCGAATGCCGGGGCGTCTGGTGGGCCAGACCGTAGATAGCAGTGGGAAAACCTGTTATGTATTGACCCTGCAGGCTAGGGAACAGCATATCCGGCGAGAACAAGCCGGATCGAATATTTGCTCCAATCAGGCGTTAAATGCACTGGCGGCTAGTATCTATTTGAGCCTGATAGGTCAGCAGGGATTAGTGGAAATTGCTCAACGTTGTCACCGGTTGGCGGTTTACGCCCGAAGGGAGCTGGAAAAATATGGCCTGGTTTTATCCTATCCCCAGGCCTTTTTCAATGAATTTGCGGTTAAGGTGGATAACCCGGCCCGGATTAACCGGCTATTATTAGAACAAGGTATAATTGGGGGTTATGAATTGCCCGGTGCCCTGCTTCTGGCTTTTACCGAAAAAAGAACCCGAGCGGAGATTGACCAGTTGGCAGCTTTGATAGGAGGGGCGGCTAATGAGTAAGGTGATATTTGACCGGAGTGTAGCCGGTGGAGGTGGATTTTCCCTTCCCCCTTGTGATGTGGCGGAAATCGAACCGAATGCGGAAATCGAATCCGAATTCTTGCGGGTGGAGCCCCCCATTTTACCTGAATTGAGTGAAATCGAAGTTGTTCGTCATTATGTGGAATTATCGCAAAAAGCCTATGGGGTAGATAACGGTTTTTATCCTCTAGGCTCTTGTACTATGAAGTATAACCCTAAGATTAATGAATGGGCAGCCCGTCTGCCGGGCTTTGCCGGTTTGCACCCTTATCAGCCTGGGGAAACCATCCAAGGGGCTCTGGAATTGCTCTACCGAATGGAGGGGCTATTGTGCGAAATAGGGGGCATGGAGCACTTCACCTTGCAGCCGGCGGCGGGGGCCCATGGCGAACTGTGCGGATTGATGATAATCAAGGCCTATCACCGGTACCGCCAAGACTCGGCGCGTAAAAAAATACTGGTGCCGGATTCAGCGCATGGAACCAACCCCGCCACTGCCCATGTCCTAGGCTATGAGGTGGTGGAAGTGAAATCCAACGAGAACGGCTTGGTAGACCTGCAGGATCTTAAAGCTCGCATGAGCAGTGAGGTCGCGGCTCTAATGCTGACTAATCCTAACACTTTAGGGCTGTTTGAAAAGGAGATAGAGGAAATAGCTCAGGTGGTCCACGATGGTGGAGGATTGCTCTATTATGACGGGGCTAACCTGAACGGAATACTGGGGGTGGCACGACCGGGCGATATGGGTTTTGATGTGGTGCATTTTAATTTGCATAAGACCTTTGCTACCCCCCATGGAGGCGGCGGCCCCGGCTCCGGACCGGTAGGGGTCAAGGGGTTCTTGGCTGACTTCCTGCCCCGTCCTATAGTGGGAAAAAAGGAGGATGGCTATTATCTGGATTATGACCGGCCGTTATCCATAGGGCGGGTGCGGAGTTTTTATGGCAATTTCGGGGTTATCCTGAAAGCCTATTCCTATATAGTGGCTATGGGGGGCGCGGGTCTGCGGGAAGCCTGCGAACTGGCTGTGCTTAATGCCAATTACCTTCGCCTGCATTTGCAAGAGGATTATCATATACCTTTCAATGACTTGTGTAAGCACGAATTTGTAGCCAGTGGGCAGAAACAATTGGCGGAATACGGGGTAAGCACCCTGGATATAGCTAAGCGCTTGATGGATTACGGATTCCACCCCCCTACGGTTTATTTCCCTTTGATTGTCAAGGAAGCCTTGATGATCGAGCCGGTGGAAACGGAAAGTCGGGAGCGTTTAGATGGCTTTATCGCTGCTATGCGGGAAATCGCTCGTGAAGCTCGGGAGAACCCGGATATTCTGCATCAGGCCCCGCACAACACTCCTATAGGGCGGGTGGATGAGGTGCAGGCGGCCCGTAAACCTATACTGCGCTGGCTGGGGTTATAACGGAAGGACGGAAAAGCGGAGGAAATATATTTATGAAGGACTTATTGGTAATAGGGGGAGGGCCGGGGGGTTATGTAGCGGCTATTCGCGCCCGCCAATTGGGAATGAAGGTGACCCTAGTGGAAAAGGATAAACTGGGGGGAACCTGCCTCCATCGGGGTTGTATCCCTACTAAGACCTATTATAGACATGCCGAAATGATGCGCAGCCTGCAAAGGCTGGGGGAGTTCTGCATTAAGTTGGAGGCAAGCGGACCTGCATCCTTGGATATGGCGGGGGCCCGGGCCCGCAAAAATGCGGTGGTGGAGCAGATGGCCGATGGGGTGTCTACTTTACTGCAGTCCTACGGAGTGGAAGTAATCCGGGGTGAGGCGTCACTGGAAGGAGCCGGGCAGGTCCGGGTCGGCAAAGATATTATTGAAGCCGATCGTTTGCTTATAGCCACCGGTTCAGAAAGTATTCGTCCGGCTAACTTACCGGGAGTTGATTTGCCCGGGGTTTTAAACTGTGAAGAATTGCTGGATTGTAGGCAAATACCGGAGAGGCTCCTTATCATCGGGGGAGGGGTCATAGGCATGGAATTCGCTTGCATATTCCAAGCTTTTGGTAGCCGGGTGACAGTCTTAGAAGCCCTCCCTCGCCCCTTGGCATTTCTGGATCAGGAGATAGCCCGGCGGATGGGTGCTTTATTTAAGCGGCAGGGCATAGCGATAAAGCCGGGAGTAAAGGTCGAATCTATAGTAAAACAGGGTGATAAGCTTTTGGTTACTGCCGGTGATAAAAAAGGAACCAGTCAATATGAAGCCGATTTGCTCTTATTGGCGGTGGGACGTTCTCCGGCAACAGCGAGGCTTAATCTGGAACAATTGGGGGTAAAGACAGAGCGGGGCTTTATCCAAGTAAATCAGGATTATGCTAGCAACGTGCCGGGTATCTATGCTATAGGAGATGTAATCGGACCTCCTATGCTGGCCCATGTGGCTTCGGAAGAAGGGCGGATAGCGGTAGAAAGGATGGCGGGGTTAGATACCCACTTGAACTACCAGGCGATTCCGCACTGTATTTTCACCTTTCCGGAGATAGCGGCGGTAGGTTTGAGCCAAGAGGAGGCGCAAAGTCAAGGTGAAGTTATAAAAATCGGCAAATTTCCCTTTGCGGCTAATGGCAAAGCGGTTGCCATGGGGGAAAGCGAAGGACTGGTCAAGGTAATCTGCAGCCCGGATGACAAGGTACTAGGGGTACATATTATGGGTCCCCACGCCAGCGATCTGATTCTGGAAGCCAGCTTTTTAGTTAGCCAAGGTTTGCAGGTAGAGACAGCCTTACATACTGTCCACCCCCACCCCACCTTGGGAGAAACGCTATATGAAGCCCTGCTGGATGTGCAGGGGCGAGCCATACATCTGAAGCCGAAGCGTTCGTAAACAGCCGATGAAGACTCCCGATAAGTTTGGCGAGGTTAAGGGAGTCTTTTTTATTCGAGGGAGGTTTATGTGCTAGAGGAGGGTTTATGTGCTATATGTAAAAAATGATTCTGTTGACCCTTACTTCAACCTAGCTTTAGAAGAATATCTGTTCATGCGGCGGCGGGATTTAGGGCCGCTTTTTATGCTCTGGCAGGACAAACCGGTGGTAGTAGTGGGCCGGAATCAGAATACCCGGGAAGAAATAAACCGGGAATACCTACAGGAAAAATCTATTGCCGTGGTGCGCCGCCTTTCCGGCGGGGGGGCGGTTTACCACGACCTGGGCAACCTGAACTTCACCTTTATAATGGAGCAAAAGGAACGGGAGTTGGATTTTGTTCGCTATACTGCACCGGTCATAAAGGCATTGGAAAGGATAGGTATCACTGCAGCTTTTTCCGGGCGCAATGACCTCACAATCGAGGGCAGAAAGTTCTCCGGCAATGCTCAGTTTCGCCAGAAGGAAAGGGTTTTGCATCACGGGACCCTTTTATATAATGTGAATCTAGAAGAAATGGAAAGGGCACTGATGGTGGATGGCGAAAAGTTTGCCAGCCATGGGGTTAAATCTGTTAAGAGCCGAGTGACCAATATTGCCGAGCATTTGCCGGTCCCCTACAATTTCCAGCAATTCAAGGATTTGCTCAAGGTAATGGTAGGAGAAACCTTCGGATCGGAAGGGGAATATGAACTTAAACCGGAGGAAATACAAGTAGTGGAAGACTTGCGGCGGGGTAAATACTGTAGCTGGGAGTGGAATTTTGGCCATTCTCCTGTTTATAATAT